>JBIKOF010000468.1:0-2525 GCA_044358205.1 Gammaproteobacteria bacterium
CGAGGCGCGCGGCTGACCGCTGCTTTCCGCCGGACCGCAAGCCGGCTGGTCGAAATGCAGAGCCAGGAGTACCTGGCCAAGCCCCATCTTCCCGATCTTTCGAATCTATCTAAATCAGATAGTTAAGAGGATCTCTTGACAAAGAAAATCACCTCTGTAGGCTAACGCTCAACAGGTTATGTGATTTTGAGTTGCGGCAGCGCCGCGCTCGGACCGAGAGATGCAGACACACCAGGTTCCCGAACTCGAAAGCCGCCTTGCCGGCCTCCTTGCCAATCGCTACGGCGACGGCACGGTCTACTTGCCCCGCGAGGGCACAGAGGGGCTGCTCGATATTGCGGTGCGCACGGGCTTGGTGAGTGAGGAGGGTTTCGTGACCCGTAAGGGCCGAGCGCTTCTGGCACGTTTCGGACATTGACGAACTCCGTGGGTGAGTAATGACGGGTTAATCCCCGTTACCAGCGTATTGGGGCTGCTCTGCAGCCCTTTTTTTTGACCGAACTCAGGAAACACACCGTCGGCACGGGACCCCGGGCTCGCGGGCGGACAGAGGCATGAAACTGCTCATCGTCGATGACTCGATGGACCTGATGGCGCGCACCCGGCGGGCCATCGCGAGCGTCCTGCCGGATATCGAAGTCAGTGAATACGATCCGGAGCAGAAGGGATCACCCCCGGATCATTTCGAGTGGTCGATTTACGACGCGATGATTCTGGCGGCGCGGCCGGATAGTCTGGATCCGGGCCTAGCCTGGCTTGCCCGTTATCGCGGCCTACCCGGATTTCCGCCCGTGCTGTTCGCGATGGAGGCGCCGAATCCCACCCTGGAAGCGCAGGCCCTCGGGCTTGGCGCCGCCGTTTGCGTCCCCCGCGAAACCTTGCCCATGGCCCGAACGGCCGCGCTCATCCACAAACTGGTGGCGGGAAGCGCCGGGCGCAGCCGACCTGCGGGAAATCCCGTGTACCGCCGGGCGCTGCCCGCCCTTACGCCCCGGACCCCGGATGGCCGACCAATCGGTTATCGCTTCGTGCGCCTCATTGGCCAGGGCGAGAACTCCCGGGTTTATCTAGCCGAGCGTCTGGAGAACCGGTCGTCGCTGGTGCTGAAAATCATCGATATCACGAAAGCCGCCGAGCGCCATGTGCGGGAACGCTTCGTGCGCGAAGCGGAAATCATCGCCAATCTGGGTAGCCCCAGCGTGGTGACGTTCTTCGACCATGGATTTACCGACGACTACGGCTACATCGCGATGGAGTTTTTCACTCGCGGCGACCTCAAACAGCGCATCGAGCAGGGCATCACACCGGAAGATGCGGTCAACTATCTGTTGCATATCGCTGCGGGCCTGCAGGCCGTTCACGAGGCGGGCATCATCCATCGCGATATCAAACCCGGGAACATCATGTTCCGGGCCGACGACAGTCTGGTTCTGGCGGACTTCGGGATCTCTCGTCGACTCGACGACACCAACCCGTTGACCCGTCAGGGCACTGTGCTTGGCACACCGAACTACTTGTCACCCGAGCAGGCGTGCGGTCAGCGCGTGGACACCCGCGCAGACCTCTACTGCGCCGGCGTGATTTTTTACGAGATGCTCACAGGCGAGAAACCCTACAAGGCCGCGAGTCCGGCTGCCTTGCTCTACCAGCATGTGCATGCACCCATCCCCCGACTCCCCGCAGCGCTCGGCAATCATCAACCGGTGGTTGACGGCCTGCTCGCCAAACGCCCGGAGGAACGCTACCCATCCGCGCGCGCGCTGATTCGTGCGCTGACCGCGCCGCAGGCCGCCACTTGAAAAGCAGCCACTGAACCCACATCTGGAAGGGACGATTAGCGGGGAAATTCGTCCATGAAAGAAAATGAAAAAGCGCCTCAAGCGGGCGTGGTCGTCAACCAAGCTGGTGAGCCGCAGTCGACCAGCGTGCCTGCCCGCCTTGCCGACGCACTTCCGGGCAAACTGCTCCTGCTGCCGCTCCCCAATCGACCCTTTTTCCCTGCGCAAACCATGCCCATCGTGATCCCGGACGATCCGTGGCGGGAAACCATCGAGCGCGTCGGCAACACGCCGCATCACCTGCTAGGGCTCGTATACGCGCCTGTGCCGGAGGGCGAAATGCCATCGGTCGAGCATATGAGCCGTATCGGCACCGTGGTGCGCATGCATCAGCCCGTGCGCGGTGATGGCCGGATCCAGTTCATTGCCGAAGGTCTGCAACGCTTTCAGATTTCTACCTGGATCTCGCGCGATCGTCCTTTTCTTGCACAGGTGGACTACCCGCTTCCGCCGCTCGAGGAGAAACAGAAGCTCAGAGCCTATGCGCTGGCCATCATCGCCAAGATCAAGGAACTGCTGCCACTGAACCCGTTGTACAAGGAAGGTCTTCGATCTTTTCTCGAGCGTTTCAATCCCGATGATGCGTCACCGCTCGCGGATTTCGCTGCCGCCATCACCAGCGGTAGCTCAGCTGATCTTCAGGACGTGCTGGAAACCTTGCCACTTCTCGCGCGCATGGAAAAAGTC
>JBIKOF010000469.1:0-2518 GCA_044358205.1 Gammaproteobacteria bacterium
TAACGCCCGCTACGACTCATTGCTCAATATTCTCGAGAACCCACAGGTGGGCTTGCTGTTCTTCGTACCGGGCTTCGAGGATATGTTGCGCGTCAATGGCCGCGCCTTCGTGGTCGATAACCCGACGCTGCAGGCACGCTGCGCAGTGGGGGGCAAAGTGCCGCGCGCCGGAATCCGGGTGGAAGTGGAAGAGGCCTTCCTGCACTGCGCAAAGGCTCTGCGCCGCGGTCGCCTGTGGGACTCGGCGGCGCAACGTGAACGGGCAGAGTTACCGAGTCTCGCGCGGATGATTCTCGAGCAAACGGCCGAGGCGCCGTCGGCGGTCACGGCTTCGCTGGTGGCAGAAGTCGATGCGCTGGTCGAAGAAAACTACCGCACCACGCTCTATTGACCCCTGAGGCCCGTGATGAATCTTTTTGTTCGCAGATGATCCCACCGTCCCCGGAAGAGCGCTTCAATCGCGCCATGGCAGCGGCGGCCAGCCTGCTGTGGGACTGGGATGTCCTGTCGGGCTCCATGTGGTTCTCGCCGACCGTGGGCGCGGTGTTGGGCTATGCACCAGGCGAGAACTTTGCCCCAACCGATATCGATTTCATGGCAGTCGTGCATCCGGACGATCAGCCACGCCTGCGCCAGGCGCTGGTCACCGCATTCCGCGATCGCAGCGCGTTTGCCAGCGAATACCGCCTGCGACACCGCCGGGGTGATTTCCGCTGGTATCACGCTCAGGGTGAGCCGGCTTTCAACGCTGCAGGCCGCGCCATTCGGGTCTCCGGTGCGTTGACTGACATCCACGAGCGCAGACAGGCAGAAGAAGCCCTCGAAATAGAGCGCACCCGCGCTATCGTCACGCTCGATTCCATCAACGAAGCCGTGATTTCCACCGACGCCGCCGGCCGTATCGATTTCCTGAATGCCGCAGCAGAGAAGATGCTCGGTGTGGTGGGGCCGCTCGTGCACGGACAGTCGTTCGGTAAGGTGGTGAACATCATCGATCCGCAACGCGACTTGCCGGTCCCGGACCCCGCATTGGCTTGCCTCCAGGCGGGGCAACCGGTACGCGGACGCGACTCGCTGCTGCGCATGGCCTCGGGGGACGAATATCTCGTCGAATATTCGGCAACGGCGCTGCTCGGAACCGGTGCTTCGGCAACGGGGACCGTGGTGGTAATCCGTAACGTGACCGAGGAACGTCGCCTCGTACAGGCGATTAGCTATCAGGCTACTCACGATTCATTGACGGGGTTGGTCAATCGCCCCGAGTTCGAGCGCCGTATGCAGCGGGTGCTGCAAACGCCCGACGATACCGCACGCCATGCGCTCTGCTACCTCGATCTCGATCAGTTCAAGGTTATCAATGACACCTGTGGTCATACCTCAGGCGATGAGCTGCTGCGCCAGGTGGGTGTCATCCTCAAAGCCAGTGTCCGCAAGCGCGATACCGTGGCGCGGCTGGGTGGAGATGAATTCGCCATTCTCATGGAGCACTGCACGCTGGAGCAGGCCAACCGCGTGGCCCGCGAGGTGCGAGAAAAGATTGCGGAATACCGCTTTCGCTGGAACGAGCATGTCTTCGGGCTGGGCGTGAGTATCGGTCTGGTACAGATCACCGAGTCCAGTGGCAGCATGGCAAGCTTGATGAAGCAGGCCGATGCGGCCTGCTACGCCGCCAAGGAACACGGGCGAAACCGTGTCCATGTGTACGACCCGGGTGATGTCACCGTGGAGCGGCGCCAGGGCGAGATGCTGTGGGTGTCGCGGATCACTTCTGCACTCGAGGAGCGGCGATTCACGCTGATGGCACAGCCGGCACTGCCCCGTCCCAACGCAGGCAGCGAGGAATACGTCGAAATCCTGCTGCGCTATCCCGACGAGGGCGGCGTTGCCACGCCGGATGAATTCCTGCCGGCCGCCGAGCGCTACAGCCTCTCGCCACGCATCGACCGTGAGGTCATCAGCATGGTCCTCGACTGGTATGTGCGGCATAGGTCGGCGCTCAATCCAAATGCGATCATCGCCGTCAACCTGTCTGCCCTGTCGCTTTCGGACGAGAGCCTGCTCGAGCACATTCAGACCGAGTTTGCGCATCTTGCACTGCCCTTTGAGCGATTCTGTTTCGAAGTCACCGAAACCGCGGCGATTGCCAACATGACCCGGGCCCTCCATTTCTTTCAGACCTTGCGCGCGCGGGGGTGTCGGTTTGCGCTGGACGATTTCGGCAGCGGGCTGTCCTCGTTCGGCTATCTACGCAGCCTGCCCGTAGACTTCCTGAAAATCGACGGGATGTTCGTGCGGGATTGTGTGAAGGATCCCATCGACTTCGCGATGGTGCGATCGATCAACGACATCGGTCATGTAATGGGCATTCGGACCATCGCGGAATTTGTCGAAACGCCGGAGATTGCGGCAAAAGTTGCTGCCCTCGATGTGGACTATCTGCAGGGCTACGGGGTGTGTCGACCACTGCCCCTGGACGAATATCTGCGCAGGGTTGTCCATGCCCGCGCGCGCGCGCGCT
>JBIKOF010000470.1:0-2517 GCA_044358205.1 Gammaproteobacteria bacterium
GAGAGGCGAGGGTAGGTGCGGTAAAACCCAACGCACACGCGAGTAAGAGTCCGGAGAGTCGGGCTGTTACCGTGAGCTTACCGAGCATCAGCGTAAGCCGAGCAGCAGCTGGTGTACGTCGGTGCGACGACAGCGGAAGCCAGCCTCGCAATACGAAAGATAAAACCGCCACAAGCGCAGGAATCGTTCGTCGAAACCAAGTGGTTGTACTGCCTGGGCTTCGCGAACCACGCGTTGTTGCCAGATGGCGAGCGTGTGGGCGTAGTCGAGTCCGAATGAATGAACGTCGTGAGTCACCAGTCCGGCCCGCAAGGCGTCCTGCTGCATCCTGGCAAGCGGAGCCAGCATGCCACCTGGAAAGATATACTCGCGGATAAAATCGCTACCCCGACGATACGACGGAAAGGCCGATTCTGCGATCGAGATGGCCTGAACCACCGCGCGGCCACGTGCCTTCAGACGCGCCGCGATGGTATCGAAGTATGTCTGCCAGTAGCGCTCCCCGACGGCCTCGAACATTTCGATCGAGACCACATGATCGAACTGACCCCTGCTGTCCCTGTAGTCGCGAATCTCCAGCGTGACGCGATCCTGCAAGCCCTCGCGTGACATGCGCGCGCGGGCATAATCGAGCTGAGCTGGCGATAAAGTCAGGCCATGGACATGGGCACCCCGGCGTCCCGCCTCTTCAGCAAAACCTCCCCAGCCGCATCCTATCTCAAGGATATGTTCGCCCTCCCGTACGTTGAGCACGTCGAGGATCCGTCGGTACTTTGAACGCTGCGCCTCGGCGAGGACGCGGTGTTGTTGGGCGGGATCATTCTCGGACGCGGCTCCGTGACCACGCGCATCGTGCTCGAACAATGCGCTCGAGTAGGTCATGGTCTCATCCAGCCACCGGGCGTAGAACGCATTCGAGAGGTCGTAGTGAGCCTGGATGTTGCGCTTCGCCTGTCGGCGGGTATTGCTTCGGGCCCAATGCTTGACCGCGAGCCAGGCTGCGGCAAGCGGCCGCGCATAGAAGTGTCTGGCGAGAGCGTCAGCGTTGTCTGCAAAAAACAGCAACAGCTGCGTCAGATCCGGCGTGTCCAGCCGACCGTCCCGGTAAGCCTCGGCAAGCCCGATCTCCGCTGTGTTGAGCATCTCGCTGGCGGCGTGCCAATCGCGCACCAAGAGCGACGCGTCCGGGCCCGATGTGTCTCTTCCAAACTGCGCGACTCGACCGTCTGGCGCGGTGAAGACCAGTCGCCCCTTGGGTAGCACCTTGAGAATTCCGAGCAACTGCCGCGCGGCAGAGGGGAGGTCGCGATCGTCGGTGAGGGAAAGGCGCGTATGGGATCTCATGGGGCGCTCGCGGGACGGGGCGGATTTGGATACCACGGCACGCGTTTCAGCCACAGGCGCAACGCATGCCAATGGATGCGCAGGATGACGCCCAGCGTGAACGCGGGATAGCGCAGGAACACCGACAGGCAGTGCGCAGCGTCTAGCGCTTTGGGGTATCCCGTGATGCTGGTGAGCAGGACCCGATCTTCGGGCTCTGAGCCTTCAAGATAATCGATGGTAGCGCTCCATTGACCGGCGCGATGGCCAAAGCGGAAACGGTAATGACCGCGTACTGCGCAAAAGGGTGAAACATGAAGTTCTTTGTCCGCTGTCAGCACATCCTGGGCATTAATCGCGCGGCCATCGGGGTTGGATAACACGTAGTGGTGCGTGTCGCCGAAGGTGTTGTTGACCTCGCAGATGACAGCGCGCAACGCGCCCTCCCGGTCGTGCGCGAACCAGAAGCTGATCGGATTGAAAACGTAACCGAGGACGCGTGGGAATGCCTGCAGCACAATCTCGCCACCAGGCGGGGCGATCCCCGACTCGCGTAAACGCGCCTCCACCCAGGCACGCGGATCACTGCCGTCGCGCGGACCAAAATCTTCCGCGCGAAAGCGCAGCAGGTTGAAACCGCGCGTCGAGAGCCAGCGATTTCCACAGTCGGAAAAATTCGAGACGGGCAGCCGCAGGAAGAACACGCGGTGCGCGAACACATGCTTGGCAGGGCGCGTTCGACGATGACTCACCCAGCCCTCACACAGTGCCGCTGAAAGCGGGGGGTGTTGGCGCGGGGCCGCTGGCTTCGCGATTTGCGCGTGAGGGGTCATGGGCGGGGTGCGATGCGCGGAGGATCGGCGGGCATCGGCCAGGGACGGACGACCGCGCCGGCAGCTTCCGCGACGGCGAGTCCCGATTGAAGGCCGTCCTCGTGGAAACCGTATCCAAAGTGGGCGCCGCAGAACCAGGTGCGGTTGATACCCTGGACGGACCACATTTCACGCTGTGCCGCGAGGGCTGAGCGGTCGAAGATAGGGTGGTAGTAGCGGGTTTTATAGTGCACGAGTGCTGGGTCTGGCTCACGCGCCGGGTTGAGCGTGACAAAGACATTACGCTTGGTTAGCAAGGGCTGTAGCCGATTCATCCAGTAAGTCACGGACACCCGCGCGGCCGATTCGCCGCGCTGTGACA
>JBIKOF010000041.1:0-8778 GCA_044358205.1 Gammaproteobacteria bacterium
ATTACCCCCCGTCCGCCGGTGGTCTTGACCCACGGGGAGGGCTCCTGGCTGTGGGATAACACCGGCAAGCGCTACCTCGATTTCGTGCAGGGCTGGGCCGTCAACGCGCTCGGCCACTCGCCCCGCTGCATCATAGAGGCGCTGGCCGAGCAGGCCCCGAAGCTCATCACCCCGAGCCCCGCGTTTTATAACGAGACTTCACTCGCGCTCGCCGATCTGCTTACGCGCCACTCGTGCTTCAAGCAGGTCTTTTTTGCGAATTCGGGCGCTGAAGCCAACGAAGGTGCAATCAAGCTCGCGCGCAAGTGGGGCAAGGTGCATCGTTCGGGGGCGTTTGAAATCATCACGCTCGTGAACAGCTTTCACGGCCGCACGCTGGCCACCATGTCGGCCAGTGGCAAGCCCGGCTGGGACACCATGTTTGCCCCGCAGGTGCCCGGTTTCCCGAAGGCGGTGCTGAACGATCTCGACTCCGTTGCGGCGCTCATCAGTGCGCAGACGGTTGCCATCATGCTCGAGCCGGTGCAAGGCGAGGGTGGCGTCAACCCTGCCACACCCGAGTTCATGCAGGGACTGCGCGCGCTCGCCGATCAGCACGGCTTGCTTCTCATCTGCGATGAGGTCCAGACCGGCATCGGCCGCCTTGGAACCCTCTTTGGCTATCAGCACTACGGCATCGAGCCGGACATCATGACACTCGGCAAGGGAATCGGCGGCGGAGTTCCGCTGGCCGCACTTCTGGCGCGAGAGCACGCCTGCGTGTTCGAACACGGCGAACAGGGTGGTACCTACAACGGCAACCCCCTCATGGCGGCCGTGGGACTTGCCGTGGTCGGCGAGATGCTGAAGCCCGACTTCCTGCCGACGGTGCGTGCCACGGGCGATTATCTTTCCCAGCAACTCTCCGCGTTATCCGCGCGGTTGGGTTTGGGCGCAGAGCGTGGCATTGGCTTGCTCCGCGCGCTGGAGTTGGGACATGACCGGGGGGGCGATGTGGTGGTAGCGGCCCGTGATCGGTTGGCCGAGGCGCCAGGTTGGGCAAACGAAGGCCTGTTGCTGAATTCGCCGCGTCCATCCCTGTTGCGGTTCATGCCCGCGCTGACCACTTCCCGCGCCGAGATCGATCGGATGATTGACGGACTTGCCGTCACGCTGGAGCGGCTCTAAGTGGTGCGTCGTTCGCGAATTTCGATAGCCCTGATGGTGTTGTTGGCTGCGCTCGGCGTGCAGGCCGGCGAGGACGAAGATGCGCCTCTGCCCGAAGAGCAGGAATCGCCCACCCTTCGCGACCCCTTGCCCGCGCTGGCGCCTCCGGGAGATCCGGAGCCGCCGATTGATTTCAGCAACGAGGTCCCACCGCCTCCCCCGCTGGCTTCGCCGCCGGCACCCTGAGGGGCAAGCGAGCCCGCACGCGTGAACGTGATCAGCCTCGATCGCGCCGTCGCTCTCTTGCTGGCGGGTGAGCCGGTCGCGATCCCCACCGAGACGGTTTACGGGCTTGCCTGCGATGCGGCGAATCCCCGGGCCATCAAGCGGCTCTACGCCCTGAAAGGTCGGCCAGCCGATCACCCGGTTATCGTGCATGTCGCGGATGTCGACGCACTCGAGTATTGGGCGTGCGAGGTCCCGCCGATCGCCCGCGCACTGGCCGCCGCGTTCTGGCCGGGGCCCTTGACCCTGATTCTCCGACGTGCCGCGCATGTCTCCGATGCGGTGACCGGTGGGCAGGACACCGTCGGTTTGCGCTGTCCGGCGCATCCCCTTGCGCTCGCTTTGCTCGAGGCCTGCGAAGCAGCAGGCATCCGGGGGCTCGCCGCACCTTCCGCCAACCGTTTCGGGCATGTCAGCCCCACCGTTCCGGCGCATGTCGAGGCCGAGTTCGGAGGGGCAGTGCCGCTGCTCGATGGTGGGGCGTGTGCGGTGGGTATCGAGTCGACGATCGTGGATCTCTCAGGCGCTGAGGCGCGCATCCTGAGGCCGGGAATGCTCGACGCGGACGCGCTTTCCGCCGTGATCACGCTGGCGGGCGAGGCGGCTGCGACGGATATCCCTCGCGTGTCGGGTAGTCTCGCCGCGCATTACGCGCCTGATACCGCGCTCGAAATCGTATCGTCGGAGGCGCTGCGCGAGCGGATCGTTCGGCTTTCTGCCGACGGCTTGAAGATCGGGGTCCTCACCCACACTTTCCACGCCAAGGACGCAACCGCCACGCCCGAACGACTGACGTGGCTCACCCTGCCGCAAGACCCCGCGGGGTATGCGCGCGGGCTCTATGCGGCCCTGCGCGCAGCCGATGTGGCGCAGCTTGGGTGCCTGCTGGTTGAATCGGTTCCGGAGGCTCGCGCATGGGCGGGCGTGCGTGATCGCCTCGCGCGTGCGGCGTGCGGCTCTGGACGCGCTCTGCCCAAATGATGATGAAACCTGCACACAGCCCAGGAGCGACAGTCGCATGAGCGAGCACCCGAATCTTTTTGCAGTTGGCAGCGCGGATTTCGATGCGCGCGTTCTGGAGCCATCGCACACCTGCCCGGTTCTGGTCGATTTCTGGGCGGCCTGGTGTGGCCCCTGCCGCTCACTTGCACCTGTGCTCGAGCAACTGGCCGAACGGAACCGTGACGCCTTGTTGATTGCCAAGGTCGACACCGATGCCGAATCGGCACTGGCTGGCCGCTACGGCATACGCAGCCTGCCTACGCTGGTACTTTTCAAGGATGGAAAGCCGGCAGAACAAGTGGTGGGTGCTCAACCTCTTCAGGCGCTCGAGGCGTTGGTCAAGCGACACGTCGTGCGTGAGTCGGATCGGATTTGTGCCGCGGCCACGGCTGCGCGGAATGCCGGTGAGCTCGCCACCGCAAGGTCCCTGCTTGAGCAAGCGCTCGCCGTGGATCCCGAAAATTTTCGCCTCGCCCCGGAATACGCAGCGGTGCTGCTCGATCTGGGGGAGCTCGATGCCGCAGCTGCTGCGCTGGAGTCCGTTCCGGCGCGCGGCGCGAGCGATGCACTCGCACATCAGCAAGCGCGTCTGCGTTTCGCAAGACTCGCCCTCGATAGTCCCACGCGCGCGGTGCTGGAACAGCAGGTGACGCAAGGGGATGCCGACAGCGCAACCCGCTTCAACCTGGCAGTCACCCAGCTGCGCGACGGTGATTACGACGCCGGCCTCGAAGGCCTTTTGGGCATCGTCTCACGCGACCGCGCCTTTGGTGACGATGCCGCGCGGAAGCTCATGATTGATGTTTTTGCGTTGCTACCGGCAGAGGACCCGCGCATCCGCGAATATCGCACTCGCCTCGCGCGCGCCATCAACTGAGGCTTTCTCGCGCGGCCTGTGGATTGGCGCAGCATTCCAGTGTCTCGCCGCTGCGCAGCCGCTCGATATTGGCGACCACCGCCGCGCCAATGCCTTCCAGACTCCGCCCCGTGACCCCTCCGATGTGCGGGGTGGCAATGACCTTACAGGTGAGCAGCGGATCCTCGGGATCGAACGGCTCCTGCCAAAAGACATCGAGTCCAGCGCCTGCCAGATGCCCGTCCTCGAGCGCCGCCCGGAGTGCCGTGTAATCCACCACGGCACCCCGTGCAATGTTTACCAGCACCGAGCCCGGCTTCATGGCCCTCACGATTTGTGCATCCACTAGTCCGATGTTTTCCGGGCTGGCCGGCGCTGCCACGATCACGGCATCTGCCTCGGCAATGACATCGTGCAGACTCTCCATGGCAACGTGCACGGCAGGTTTGACGCTGGGGTCGCGCGGGCGCTTACCCAACGGACCGTGCCGGGAAACGGCGATGACGCGAACACTGAAGGCGATCAGGCGACGCGCTATTTCCTGTCCGATATCCCCATAGCCGAGCACCAGCACGGTACTGCCCCAAAGGCTCCGCCCGAGTGGACTGCCGAGTTTACGTTCACGGAAGCGCTGCATGGCGAGCGGAATGTCGCGCAGAAGCATCAGCAAATGGGCGATGGCGAGTTCGGCGACGGACTCGGCGTTGCCCGTTCCCACGCTGGAGACATTAGCCACCAAGATGCCGGCGCGGGTGGCGGCAGGAATATCGACCACGTCGAGACCAACACCGTATTGCTGGATGAGCCGTATTCGACTACCCGTCAAAATTTCGTTGGGAATCAGAGTGACCAGTGGGATGAGTACATCGCAATCCGGGGCTACCTGCGCAAGATCGCTCCCGTTGCATTCGACGATTTCGTCGTTGGGCAATGCCCTTTCGAGTATTCCTTTAATGCGCGCATGACTGCGTCCGCAGAGGCAGATTCTGAGACGTGTGCAAGGCGAACTCATGACCACTCCCTGAGAACCTGAGCCACTGGCTGGCACCAGGTAGCAATGATTGCACGCAAACCGGCAAGCCATACCAGCACGGCGCCTGTGATAGCGCTGCCGACGATGAGTTCAGGATCTGGAACATAGTCCAGATGCATTACGCGCGCGGCGAGCGTCCAGGCCCCGAGCGTCGCGGCCAGACTTCCGATGCCGCCGGCTACGACCCCGAGCCCCAGAAATTCAAGGCTGCTGATGCCGAGGATGCGGGTCCGCGTTGCCCCCAGTGTCTTGAGGATAGTCACGTCATGCAGACGTTCACCATGCGTTGCCTGTACTGCCGAGAAGATCACCACGATGCTCGCTGCGAGCGTAAAGAAGAACACGAACTCGATGGCTGACAGTGATTTCTGCATGACACCGCGCAACTGACCGATCATCGCCATCACGTCGATGACGGTGAGG
This sequence comes from Gammaproteobacteria bacterium, assembly GCA_044358205.1. Lineage (GTDB taxonomy): Bacteria > Pseudomonadota > Gammaproteobacteria > CAIKBL01. The sequence goes on from JBIKOF010000041.1 coordinate 4,746, forward strand.
CTGGGGAATTCGCGTACCAGTTCACGCAGCACCTCCGGTTTGTCGGGCGGAAGCCGGAAAGAGGTGATGTAGGTGGCGGGCTGGTCGGCCAGTAGCGCGGGTGGCGCGACAACGAAGAAGTTCGCTTCCATCGTTTCCCAGTTCACGGCCCGGAGGCTGGTGATTTCGCCACTGATGATGCGATCTGCGACGCGGTAGGTGATGCGATCGCCGAGGCCAAGCCCGAGACTTTGTGCGATCTCTTCTTCGAAAGAGAACTGGTTCGGTGCGGGTGTTTCCGACCAGAATTGGCCGGCGGTGACCCGATTGTCCGGCTTGAGTCTAACCGCGGTGGACAGATTGAATTCGCGCTCTGCGAGACGCCGTGCGCGTGGATCTGGGAATTTCTCGGGCGCCACTGGACGGTCGTTAATGGCCACCAGACGTGCCCGTACCATCGGGAAAAAACCGCCGGTGTTGATTGCGCGCGCGGCCAGAAAATTTTCCAGCGCGGGAATATCAGCCGGTGCGATGTTGATGAGGAATTGATCGGGTGCATCTGCGGGCAGGCTGCTCGTCCAGCGCGTCACGAGGTCGGTACGTACGAAGCCGAGCAGTTGGATAGCCATCAGGCTGAGCCCCAGCGCGCATATTTGCAGTGCTGCAAGGCCGGGGCGACGGGTGAGTGGAGTCAGTCCAGCGGCCCACCAGCTGGGCCTGAGCCTGATCCACTGCGCGAGTAGCCACAGAGCGCCATGGCCCGCAAGGAAGAGACCGAGGAGGCTGGCGGCGAGTCCCCCGAGGGCGTAGAGCGTGATCACACGCTGACCCGAGTCCCAGGGCGTGAGGAGCGCCAGCGATGCCAATCCTCCGCCGAGGATCGCCCCTGCGGAGGGCCCTTTCCAAGGGAGATCGCGGCGCAGGACACGCGCAGGTGAGACCCCGCGCAGGGCCAGCAACTGTGGCAGGGCGAAGCCCATCAGGGCCGCCACCCCGGCGCCGCCGCTGCGCAAGACGGGCCACGGCCCCGGTTTTGGCAGTGCCCCCTGCAGCACGCCTCCCAGCAGGCTGGCGAGCCCGCGCTCCAGCAGGGCTCCTACCCCACACCCGAGCGCTGCGGCGCCCAGACCCAGCAATCCCAGCTCCACTCCAAGCACCCAGGCAAGCGTACTGCGCTGGGCACCGAGGGTGCGCCAGACCGCGATGGCATCCACCTGCTGGCGCGCGAAACTGTGCGCAGCAACCAGGATCGCCAATCCCGCCAGCGTAGTCGCCACCAGCGCCGCAAGCCCCAGGAACTGGCGCGCGTGATCGAGCGCGGATCGGATCTCGGGGCGTGCATCGTCCGGGGAGATAACCCGGAACTCCCCCTTCGAAGCGGCCTCTCGGGCGGACTTTGCAAACCCATCCAGCGCCGTACGCTCACCGGCAACGAGCAATCCGTATTGCACGCGGCTGCCCGGAAGCACGAGCCCTGTCGCGGGTAGGTCATTCAGCGACATCATCACCCGTGGCGCGATCGAGAACAGATCTCCCGCCCGGTCCGGCTCCAGCACCAGAACACCGCCAATCCTGAGCGCAACCTGTCCGAGCTTGATGGATGCGCCCACCTCGACACCGAGGAGCGCCAGCAGTCTTGTCTCAACCCAGACTTCTCCCGGCGGCGGTCCCTGCTGGACTATTTGTGGGCGGGAGTCATCTCGCAGCGCCATCTGGAGATTCCCGCGCAGCGGATAGGCGGCATCGACGGCTTTCAATTCGACCATCTGCAGACCGTCGGCGTGGCTGACCATGCTGCGTAGACTCGCCTGATGACTCGTACGCAAATGCGCCGACTTCGCCTCCGATACCACCGTCGTCGGCAGCGGACGGCTGGCAACCAGCGCAAGGTCGGCGGCCAGCAGCTGGCTAGCCTGTTCGGTGAGTCCACGCTGGATGCGGTCGGTGAACATCGCGACGGCAGTCATGCCCGCGGTGGCAATGATGAGCGCCAGTGCCACCGCCAGAAGATGGGGATTACGCAAGTCTCGCCGCAGGGCGCGCGCACCGAGGCGCAGGACGCTGAGCCGTCCGCCCGATTCAACCGTCATGTCGGCGGCCCGCTTCAAGTGCGATACGTTGATCACATCGACTGGCAAGGCGCTCGTCATGTGTCACCAGGATCAGCGTCGTCGAGTGCTCGGCATTCAGGGCAAACATCAAATCCATCACCTGATGAGCCGTGCGGGTATCGAGGTTTCCGGTTGGTTCGTCGGCCAGCAGCAGTGCGGGCTCGGCCACGAACGCCCGGGCGAGCGCCACACGCTGCTGTTCACCTCCGGAGAGCTGACGAGGCAGATGACCTGCGCGGCTGTCGAGGCCTACGCGGGCGAGGGCTGCGCGTGCCGTGAACCGGGCATTGCGACGGCCCGCGAGCTCCAACGGCAGCATCACGTTTTCTTCGGCCGTCAGAGTGTGGAGCAGATGAAATTGCTGGAACACGAAGCCCACCAGCGCGTTGCGCAACCGCGCGCGCGCATCCTCATCAAGCGCGCCGAGGTCCTGCCCATCGATGAGACAGCGCCCGGCGGTGGGCACTTCAAGTCCTGCCAGCAGTCCGAGCAAAGTGGACTTGCCTGATCCGGAGGTGCCGACGATGGCGCAACTCGTGCCGCGTGCTACGGTGAAGTTGATATCATCAAGCACCCTCAGCGTCCCCTCAGGACCTGCGAAGTCTTTCGTCAGGTGTTCAGCTATGACCAAATCATCCATTTTTTTCTGCCTGCTGTTGTCGTGCCTGCAGGTATTGGCCAAGCCGGCGGCGGAGGCAACGTCGCCGGTGGTGCTGGTGCTGGGGGACAGTCTCAGCGCAGCATACGGGATAGATCCGCAGGACGGCTGGGTTGCGCTGCTCGAAACCGAGCTGCAGCGGCAAGGCCATCCGCATCGGGTGGTAAATGCCAGTATCAGCGGCGAGACCACCAGCGGTGGGCGTCGCCGCCTGCCCGAACTGCTCACCGCACACCATCCAAGTCTCGTCATCATCGAACTGGGCGCGAACGATGGCTTGCGGGGCATCGCTCTGGACGAGGTGCGAGCTAACCTCCAGGCCATGCTCGACGCCACGGTCGCCAGTGGCGCCAGCCCCGCGCTTGTCCGAATGGAAGTTCCGCCTAACTACGGCCCGGAGTATACGCAGGGCTTCAAGGCGATTTACGATAGCCTCAAGGACAGCCACCCGACCTTGGTCGTACTGCCCTTTTTCCTCGCCGACGTCATTCTCGAGCCCGGATTGATGCAGGCCGACGGCCTGCATCCAACCGCCGAGGCGCAACCCCGATTGCTGGCGACGGTCTGGCCCCGGCTTGCCGGATACTTCGATTCTCCTGCCGTGGAGCAGCCATGAAATTCTGCAGCCAGTGTGGTGCCGATCAGATCCGATGGGAAATTCCCCAGGGTGACAACCGTCCCCGTCACATCTGTGGTAGTTGCAACGAGATCTACTACCAGAATCCGAAAATCGTGGTCGGCTGTATTCCCGAATGGGAAGACACCGTGCTTCTTTGTCGCCGCGCCATCGAGCCTCGCTACGGGTACTGGACGCTTCCGGCCGGCTTTATGGAAAACGAGGAGACCACGCAGGAGGCTGCCGAGCGCGAGACGCTCGAGGAGGCCAATGCGCGCGTGGAGCTGCTTGGGCTCTACACGGTCATGAACATTCCTCACACCAACCAGGTGTACATGATGTTCCGCTCCCGCCTGCTCGATCTCGATTTCGGACCTGGCTCCGAAAGCATCGAGGTCAAGCTCTTCCGCGAACACGAGATTCCCTGGCGTGAGCTCGCGTTCCCGACCATCGTGCACACGCTGGAACTGTACTTCGAAGAGCGCCGCCGAGAGCGCTTTGGGGTGCATCTTGGAGACATCGTGCGTGAGGCTAATCGGGGTGTCTTCATCCCGCGTCGGTCACGCGACTGATCTCAACCGCTGCCGGAGCTTACGCATGACCGACAAGACCCTCTTCGAACGCATCATCGCTCGGGAAATCCCGGCCAGTATTCTCTATGAGGATGAT
>JBIKOF010000471.1:0-2509 GCA_044358205.1 Gammaproteobacteria bacterium
CAGATCGGGGTCGAAGTTCACGAATCACGAAACCGGCACTCGGGGGATTGCGGTCGAAGGCAGCAACTGCAGAAACTTCGACCTCCAGCTCGTTCTCGAGTTGGCCGTTCAGCGTCGTCTGGAACCCCCTCACGCTGCCGTGCTGCTGCAGGTTCGAGAGGATGACGCGCAGGTCGACCGCAGAACGGCCGAGCCAGCGGGAGAGCATCTGGCCTCTGGCCTGTTCGGACGTGCCAAGTTGCGCCGCGTCGATGAAGCGGTCGTTTGCGGCAAGCACCCGGCCTTCCGGATCGGTCACTACGAACGCTTCCGGGAAGCGTTCGAGCAAATTCTGCAGGGTTGCTTGTTGCGCGCGCGCGTCCGTGTCGGCGCTCTCGCCCCCGGCGGCGCCCAGTCGCAGAAGAATGTGGCTCGCGCTTTCCTGCCGGAACAGTGTCGCTGACACCGTCAGTCGTTTACTTCGGCTTCCGCTTCGGCTTGCGAGCTCGATGATCTCCGCCTTGCCCGTGGCGCGAACAGTGTCCAGCATTTGTCGCACGACCCGCGCTGCGAATGGGGAAAAAGCGTCCGCGAGCGGTTGGCCCGCGAGACGACGCCCCTGGGTGCCCAGCAGCCGAACTGCCGCAGGATTGATATCCAGGATGCTGGAATCGTCTGCATCCACCACGATGACTGCTTCGCTTATTGCCTGAAAGAGCAGGCGGTAGCGGGTATCTGCCTGACGCAGCCGGGCGTACTCCACTTCGAGCGCTTGTTGGGCGTCCGCGAGACGCTGATGAAGAAGCGATACTGGCCCCAGATCTTTGCCGATGGCAATGATCGGGGCGGAGGGAGACGCTGCGGCGCGCTCGGTTCGGTAGACGATTGGCACATCCGTGCCTCCGCGAACCGGGTGGTTTACCTGCCGTGGTCGTGAGCCTTTGCCGCCGGGGCTCTTGAGGAGTCCTGCGATCTTGTCCTGACTTTCGCTGGTGACCGTGTCTTGCCAGGATTTTCCGACCCATGTCCGTACATCGAGGGCGGCGGAAAATTCCTTGCCGGATGCGGCGTCGAGGATACGACCCGAGTTATCCACCAGGAGCGTGATGTCGGCAGAGGCGGTCAGCAAAGCAACGGCACTTTTGCCGTCCAGAGTGGCGAGTGATGGCTTCAATGTCGTTTGGATTGAGTCGTAAAAATAGTGGTAGCTGGCATGTGCCCAAGCCCAGCGGTCTCCGCACTGCGCAGAAGTTCGCGCGCGATTCGGACGGCATCTCTGGCGTCGGTGGCGCACGCATCGGCACCCAGCAGCGCCGCGCGGGCGGAATCTTCCACAAATATTGGGCCGCCGACCATGACCTTGACAGCCGGATTGAGTGAAACCCGCTTGACCTGGCTGATGAGCTCCCTGAGCGGGTCCAACCCCACCAGTGAACCCAGCGAGAACCCGACCACATCGCAGGAAATGCGACGCGCCTGTCCGACAATTTCCTGAACGGAATCCGCTGCCGGCTGGCTGACATCCCAACCGTCCGCGCGCAGGAATTCCCCAACCATCAATAATCCCAATCGGTGTTGCTCGCCGGGCAATCCCGCCAGAAGGATGCGCGGTGGAGGGCGCGGGATGGTGCGTTCACGCGCGGCCGCAAACGCAGGCGCTAGTTCCCGAAGGATGTGCTGGAGTCGCAGGAGTGCGATCGCGACCACCGTAAAATCGATGAGATCGTCCTCCCACAGTTTGCCCAGATGCCGTGCCACCGGCGCGAGCAGTTCGAGGAACACGGTTTCCAGAGGCACCCCCCTCTGCCGGATTTCCTGGGTGCACGCCCAAGCGGCGCCCGGGTCACCGGAGCGGCAAAGCGCACTCAGACGCTTCACGTCGGCGGCCGTTACCTTGGCCCCTGAGGCGCGCGCTGCGGGGACTCCCGCCCTCTCTTGCCCATGTGAGAGCAAAAGGCGGGGGATGATATCGGCTTCAATGGTTCGGAGCAGGTCGTCCGCAAGATCGGCGAGCGGATCGCATTCGCCAGTCTGGTGGCTGCTGGGCCCGGCCGGTGGTGACCCCTTTCCTTTACGGGATCTGGATGACGACATCGGCACTACCTCCCCTAATCCCAGCGGCGGGTGTGGCGTCGAACCCCGGATTGGCCACGCGCCCTCAGGGCATGGATGGCGGGGGCCGATGCCGTTTTAACGGCGGGTCCGTATGGGTCTTCCCAACGGACTTCTGGCTATCCTGCCACGGTAGTCGCCTTGATGACACCCAGTCTCGATATTCCATCCGCAGGAACTCTGTGTCAATTAAAAAATACGTCAATTTGAATTGACACTTCGCCAAGGGCGGGACTAACCTCAGGCCACATCGGTGCACCCGGGGTGAAGGCTATGTACGAGGCCAAAGGCATAAGGCGTGAAAGCGCGGGGCTCTATACCCCCGAGCAGCGTGCGCGCCGCGACGCGACGGGCTGGACCCTGGTGCAAGCCGTCCTAGCCCCGCTTCAATTCTGCGTATTCCTCATCAGTGCTTGGC
>JBIKOF010000473.1:0-2508 GCA_044358205.1 Gammaproteobacteria bacterium
GAAGCTGCAGGGGAATCGTGTAGATGATCGGTGCAATGAGATCATCCACCGAGGGCAGGCGCAGGACCGTCAGGCCTGCCGAGGGCTCGACCGCGACGTGCTGATCCGCGAACACGTAGAGTGCTCCGCCGCGCGCTCGAACCTCCTCCAAATTGGAGCGGAGTTTCTCCAGCAGTTCGTTATTGGGCGCGATGGCAAGCACCGGCATTTCTTCATCCACCAGCGCCAGCGGCCCGTGCTTGAGTTCCCCCGCCGGATAGGCCTCGGCGTGGATATAGGAAATTTCCTTGAGCTTGAGTGCCCCCTCCAGCGCAATGGGGTACATGGTGCCGCGTCCCAGATACAGCATGTGGGCCCGTGAAACGAAGCGTTCCGCCAGTGCCTCGATGGGCTCGTTCAGTTCGAGCATGAGATTGGCGCGACCGGGAAGACTTTCCAGCAAAGTGACCAGCTCGGCTTCCCGACTCTCGCTGAGTCCCTGGCGGCGACCCAGCGCGATCACGAGCAGGAGCAATGCCGAGAGCTGGGTCGTGAATGCCTTGGTTGAGGCCACCCCGATTTCCGGACCCGCCCGTGTGAGCAACACCATTCCGGACTCGCGGGTCAGGGTGCTCTCGGGAACATTGCAGATGGCGAGCGTATGGGTGTAGCCCGCTCGACGAGCCTCACGCAGCGCGGCCAGTGTGTCGGCGGTCTCACCAGACTGCGAGAGGGTGACGAACAGTCCATCGGCCGGCACCACTGCCTTGCGATAGCGGTACTCGCTGGCAACCTCCACCGTGCACGGTAGACCCGCGATAGCCTCCATCCAGTAGCGCGCAACGAGCCCAGCATGGAAACTGGTTCCGCACGCAACGATGGTGACTGATTTGATCTGGTCGAGCATCGCAGCGGCGCCCGGACCGAAGCTCTCGTCGAGCACCCGACCGTTCGAGATCCTGCCCTCCAGGGTTTCAGCGAGTGCCAGTGGCTGGGAAAAAATTTCCTTCAGCATGAAATGCCGGTAACCCGATTTTTCGACCGCATCCGGGGACAGTCGGGAAATAGATTCCGGCCGGTTCACCGGTCGTCCCTCGGCGTCGAAAATGCGCACTGCGTCTCGCGTAATCTCAGCCACATCGCCGTCCTCGAGGAAGATGAAGCGCTGTGTCACGGGTAGCAGGGCGAAAACATCCGAGGCGATAAAGTTCTCCCCGATGCCAAGCCCGATGACGAGCGGGCTACCACGCCGTGCGGCGATGAGACGGTTGGGATCATCCGTGGCAACTACACCAAGCGCATAGGCGCCCTCGAAGATCGAGACCGCCCGCCGAACTGCTTCGAGCAAGTCGAAACCCGCGGCAAGCTCGCGATGGATCTCGTTCAACGCGACCTCGGTATCGGTATCCGAGTGGAAGTCATAGCCGTCAGCGATCTGTCCGACTCTGAGCGCGGCGTGATTCTCGATAATGCCGTTATGGACCAACGCCAGACGGTCGCGGCAGACATGCGGATGGGCGTTGCGTGTACTCGGCACGCCATGGGTCGCCCATCGGGTGTGGGCAATTCCGCTCAGTCCGCGCAGGGGGGAAGCCTCCAGCAGTTCTCCGAGCCCCGCCACCTTGCCGAGCACGCGCCGGCGCTCGATGGTGTGCGTGTCCGAAAGCACCGCCATCCCTGCGGAGTCATAACCCCGGTATTCGAGACGTCTCAATCCTTCCAGAAGAATGGGCGCCACCGGGCGCTGCGCAACCGCCCCGACTATTCCACACATCGTTAGGTCCTCGCGTCCATGGTGTCGCGCCTCGCCGCGGCGGATTCGCCCGTTGATTCAGTTAGCGTCATGGTGGGACATCAGCTTCAGCACGCTTAGGGTCGAGCAGGGCCCGAACGCGGTCGCGCGACACCGTCATCTGGTTGGGCGTGAGTTTATCGGTGAGGGTAGCCAGATAATCCAGCGCCCGCGCGTTACCAGCATCCGCCGCGGCCTGAAACCATCCAAACGCATCGGTCCGACTCTGCTTCGCGCCCCAGCCGTTCAGATGCAGTACGCCGAGGTTGAGTAGCGCAAGGGCGTCACCCGCGCGCGCCGCGATTTCAAAGTGATGTGCTGCCTGAGGGAGATCGCGCGGAGTACCGAGGCCCAGGTAATACTGGGTGGCCAGTGCGGTGCGGGATGTCACGCGCCCTTGCTCTGCTTCGACTAGCAGCACGGGGAGCGCTTGTTGATAACGGCCATCCTTGAAAAGTTCCAGGCCACTTTCGGAACCGCCAGAACAGGCCTGCAGGAGCACGGCGAGGACGGCCCCTAACCACGGGGCGTTCGCCAAGGAATTCCAGTGAACCTGGCTCATGGCCCTCACAGACACTCCCTGTATGGGTGGTTCCTGCTTTGGCGGGGGAGTCGGGCCCCCGGCAAATGTGTTCGGATATGGTCGGGGCGGCGAGATTCGAACTCGCGACCCCCACAACCCCATTGTGGTGCGCTACCAGGCTGCGCTACGCCCCGACTGTTTCCGAACTGGAGCC
>JBIKOF010000472.1:0-2508 GCA_044358205.1 Gammaproteobacteria bacterium
CTGGCAGGGCCGTAGGCGATCCCGCAACAGCGCCTCATCTGCAGGCTCCACCGGAACACCATTGAGAATATCGACGACCTCATACCCCTGATTCATCGCCTGCTTGATAAGCGGATACCCGCCCAGCGCGCCGATGATGAAAAGACTTGGCACGTTCGATTCGTACTGTTCGGTAAGCTCGGGCAGCGCGGTCGCTGACGGGCTCGGAAAACCAACCCCGAACGCTTCCACGAGTTTGCGCGGCGGGGTCGCCCCGAGGCGTCCGATGATCCGATCACATTCCAGTTCACGCTCACCCAGCCGAGTCTCGTAGACAAGCCGCAGCGGCGGGTGGGCTCCCGTTTCTTCTACCCGGCTGCTCACCGAGGAATAGCTGATATTCAGTCGACCAGCCTTTTCTGCTGCCAGAATCAGGTTGCGATTGGCATCCTTGCAGGAATTGAACTCCTCACCGCGATTGAAAACGATGACCTTGTTCTGCTCCGCCAGCGCCAGAGCGTTCTCGATACCGGCGTCTCCGGTACCAACCACTACGATCGTTTCGCCCTTGAATTCATCGGGATCTGAGAGGGTGTACTGGACACCAGGGAGACTTTCGCCCGGCACGCCGAGCTTGCGGACGTTGCCCTGAAGGCCGATGGCGAGAATGACGCTACGCGCGGTGCAACGCATCTCACCTTCACACTCAACCGTGAAACACCCGTTGCCCTCGCGCGTGATGGCAGTGACCTTACGTCCATACTGGATATTGATCCCTTGTTGCCGGATCTCACGATTCCACGCCTCCAGAATCTCCTCGCGCCGACCCTCCGCAAAACTCATCCCGCTGCGCAGGGGTATCAGCGCTGGTTCCGCCATGACGAACTTGCGCTTCTGATACTGATAGATGGTGTCAGAGGCATGCTCTTCCGCTTCAAACACCACATACTGATTACCGTGGTAGGCCGCCCGTGAAGCCGCCGACAAGCCTGCGGGACCAGACCCGACGATGACGATGTCATAGTCTGCTTGCAGTTCGGAATTGCGAATGCGCGTAGTCATGACGGCTTCACCTGGCTGGAAACGTGCACCCGGAAACTTTTCAGCGCCTGTGCATAGACTTCCGGCTGGAATGCCTCATCCCGCTGGAGCGCTATGAGCATGGCCTTAAGGTCGGCGCGCAGCGTTGGAGCATCGACTAGTGCTCCCCTGGCGAGGAGATCATTGGTCACACTGACGATCCCCATATAGGCCTGCTCCGCACCTGCGTAATCGGAGTAGTCGCTGGCCATGATCTGATCGACCAACGCAAGTAGGAGCGCTCGTTGCGTTGCCGGAGGGAAATGCATCGCGGCGACGCGCGGCAGCAAGGCGGTCAGTCGTGCTGAGAGCGCGCGGGCGAGCACGAGGGGGTCTTCTCCCGCCGGACCGCGGCCGCTGGCGACCGCCTGCTGGGTTGCTCTCACCGCGTGGTCAAACTCGGCGCCGCTTTCATCGCTCAACACATGCACCACGGCGCGCGCCATCAACAGATTGCTGTCGTTCAGGCGCATACGTCCAGAACCAAGTCCCATACGGGGCCGCCAGCGTTTGGCACTCATCGGATGGTGGCAGGAGTGACAATCGAACAAGGTCAGCTCCGGAAACATGCCGTCGCGGCCAAGTTTGGGGTCGACCAGAGTATCGAGCAGCTGGCGGGCAGCTAGCAGCTGCCCGACGGCCCACAGCCTTACGGGATCGGGAGCACCTTTGCGTCGTGCGTAATCGTCATCCACCCGGTGGTGAGCAGGTTCAAGGGCACTGAAGGTGGCAAGGTCGAAGGAAATGCGCGGGTGCCCTGCGCCCATGATGTGATGATTGACGTACCGCGAACGATCTCCGAAATGGCACGACAGGCACAGCGTGGCCTGACTTATCGGATTATCCGTGGGATACATTCCACGCGCGAGATTTTCACCGTGGGGAGTATCTTTACGGGTGTGGGTGCCGATCCAGCGTTCGGCAGGTCCATGGCATCCTTCACAACCAACGCCTTCCGTCTGGTCAAATCGCGCATCGCGCTGCGCTGCCGGTGGATTATGCGCATGGCAGTCGAGACAGATTTGAGCCTCTGTCGCGGACTCCTTCAAGCCGAGGTTTTGCATGATGCGCTGTGACTCCGCATTACGCAGGACCGCGTAGGCGCGAGTGTGTTTATCGAGACGCGTCCAGGTGGTGTACTCGTTGCGCAGCACATTTCCTTCCCAAGCGTTCATTGAGCCATGGCAGGTTGAGGTGGCGCAATTGACCGTGCCCAGTGTCTTGTCCGGTGACTGGTGCGGCAGCGGGCTACCCGCCGCCGCGAGGTTGGCCAGAATGAGCCCGCTCATGACGCACAGCAGGCGGTACAGGAACTTCATCTCGTCGCCTCCCGCGGCACGAAATCTTTCGGTTCGCCGCGATTTTTGACCGTCCAGACGCTGCCATCGGGGTTCCGATACAGTTTAGCCATCTCCGCTGCATTGAAGGGCCGGGAGCCGATGCGTCCGA
>JBIKOF010000474.1:0-2507 GCA_044358205.1 Gammaproteobacteria bacterium
GGCGAGCGCGCCAACTATCTCTGGTTGATCGCTGGTGTCATTACGAGCGGCACATGTTCCATACGCTGTGGAGAGGCGACACGACGACGTATCCTGCAGCGCTCCAGGTTTCACTGAAGGCGGCACCGATCCCTCCCGATTATTCGGTGCTGGACAAGCCCCGAGTCATCGCCGACACCCCGCCTTCGCTGAGAGTGCTCGCGCTCCACTTGACGGGCGTCGAGCTGCATCGCGTCGAATGCCTCGGGGCCGCATAAATGAGCATGCCTGCCGAGTGATCACCTGCCATACGCGGGTGGGGTTTTCATGAAAAGGCTCCCGGATCCCGTGTCCATCGCCTGGCTCCTGCGACCGGATCATCGGCCTGGGCAGGAAGCTACCGATCCGGTGAGTCCGGGTTTTCGGGATTGGTGGGCGGTGGAGGGCGTCGGTGAGTATCCGGCGTGGGCAGCGCATACGGGGGTGGCGGACGCCGATTGGTGGATGCCGGCTGGAGACACGCCATTCAGCGGTGTTTTCGGCTTGACGCGCATGCTGGCCTACTTTCTGGCTAAACGCCCGGAACTTGCACACTGGTTGGATATCTCGACGGAGGAGGGGGTGCTGAAGGCGAATGCCTGGCTGTTTGTGCATGGGCTGGTCGAACACCGATTGCTTTATCGTATTACGCCTGAACTCCGCAGGCATTTGATGGCTCCAGCGCCGTTTTTGCCGCAAACCGCAGGGCATTCCCCCATAAGCTGGATCCTGTTCTTTTTGTGGATGTGCGTGGTCGACCTGCAGGAACGCTTTGACCTTCGCGATGAAACCGGACAAACAGCTTTTCTGAGATGGTTCAGCGAGGGTGGCGCCGCCGAGTACGGGCTGGAGATGTTTTTGCCCGATGGTCACGAGGGATTTGCGCCCGAGCGTTCAATGTCCGAGGCCAATGATGCTTCCGGGAAGACACGTGAGCCTCGTCCCTTCGGCGTAAACCTCGTGGGGTACGCCCGTGGCGAGCTGGGGATAGGCGAGGATCTCCGCATGGCGGTCGCCGCTTGCGAGGCCGCGAAGATTCCATATTCACTCGTGAACCTCGATCCCGGTTCGTCTGCCAGTCAGGGCGATCGAAGTCTGGAGGCACAGCTTGCCGCCGCTCAAGGGGGCGGGTTTGCGCCGTTTTTCTGCAATGTGTTCTGTCTGACAGGCTTCGAAACGGCCCGCGCCTATCTGGAGATCGGACCGAAGCTTTTCAGCGGGCGTTACAACATCGGCTGGTGGCCTTGGGAGCTTCCTGTGTGGCCTCGGGATTGGGCGCCGGCTTTAGAACTAGTGGACGAAATTTGGGCCGCCACCCGTTTTACTCACGTGATGTATCAGAACGCGCTGATGTCCACGCACGGCGAGTCTCAGGTCCGGCCAGTCATCCATATGCCTCTTGCTGTGTCCGTCAGCCGGTTGCAGGCGGTGACCCGGGCAGAGCTTGGCTTACAGGAAAACGCGTTTCTCTTTTTGTATATCTTCGATTTCAACTCCTATCTCGCGCGTAAGAACCCGTTTGCTGCCATCGACGCTTTTCAAAAAGCCTTCCCCAGTGATCCGGAAGTCGGTCTTGTGCTGAAGACCATGAATAGTCAGGCCAGAAACCCAGCGTGGCGCAAGTTTCGCGCGGCTTGCGCGCAGGATGCCCGGATCACACTCATCGATCGCACCCTGACCCGCGGGCAAGTGCTCGGACTTGTCGATTGCTGCGATGCTTATCTGTCGCTGCATCGCGCAGAGGGTTTTGGACGCACACTGGCTGAGGCCATGTTGTTGGGGAAACCGGTGGTAGCAACAGATTTCTCGGGCAACCGTGATTTTCTGGATACTGAACACGGCTTCCCCGTTCGCTGGCGCCGCCGGGCAGTTCGGGTGGGAGAGTACCCGTTTGTCACCAAAGCCGACGGCGCCTGGTGGGCAGAACCCGATCTGGGTGATGCTGCGCATCAGATGCGTGAGGCCCGCGACCGTGCGGGCAAGGCTAATACAAACCTCGTGGCTGCGGCGCAGGCAATGTTCTCGCCCGCCCGGGCGGGTGCGCGCATGCATGACCGTCTGAGGGAGATATTTCGCAAGCCCTGACTACATCCGGAGCAGCGCTTCGGACAGCTTCGCTTCGTCGCCAACACCGCTTTGTGACCTGCGGCACGCTTTGTCTGCCTCCCACTCCACATAATCTGGTTGGGCTGTAGACTGGTTCACACCAATTCTCTACCCATCGAGGGTTCACCGCAGCGATGCCGACCCGATCCAGATCATCTCGCCGAGACTTTGCGGAACGGGTCGATCCGTGCGTGCTCGCGTGGCTGCTGCGGCCCGACGTACACGGGCAGTCCTTCGATTCCGAGGGTCCAGATCCAGTATTTCGCCAATGGTGGGCTTTGGAGGGTACGCTTGAGTATCCCGCGTGGGAGCTTAGCGAGGGTGGGCGGGTTGCGCCTCACTGGTTTCAGCCTGAGCAAGGGAGCAGTGCTGCGGTCGGCCCC
>JBIKOF010000475.1:0-2504 GCA_044358205.1 Gammaproteobacteria bacterium
ACGTTCTCTGGCCGGTCGGTGAGCGCAATCCCAAGCCCCTCCAGCGTACCCGGCGCATAGTGCCGGGCAAGGGTCTGGCGGAGCATTTTACGTCGATGGAGGAAGGCCTCAGCGACCAGTTTGCCCAGCGCCGCGAATTCAGCCGCGGGCGGTGGCAGCGGGCGGAGCAACACGACACTCGAGTCCACCCGCGGCGGGGGCGCGAAGGCCTCTGGAGGAACATCGAGCGCCACGCCAGCCGAACAGAAAGCCTGAGTCATGACGGCCAACCGTCCGTAGTCTCCCGTACCCGGGCGCGCTACAAGACGGTCTGCGACTTCTTTCTGCACCATGAAGCACATCTGGGCGACGTGAGGGCCTAGCTCGAGCAGTCTGAAGAGCAGGGGGGTAGAGATGTTGTAGGGGAGGTTCCCCACTAGACGCAAACCCTGCGCCCCGACGGGCAGCGCGGTGAAATCGAAGTGGAGCGCGTCTCCCTGGTGCACGTGGAGCCCGTGGTGAGCCGGGAATCGCGCGCCGAGGTGTGCGACAAGGTCGCGATCGATTTCGACCGCGTGCACCTCGAACCCGTGCGCGAGAAGTCGCTCTGTCAGGGCGCCGCGGCCGGGGCCGATTTCCACCACCGGGCCGTCGTCCGGCTGTCCCACGCAGGCCACGATTTCCTCAAGAACCATAGGGTCGATAAGGAAGTGTTGACCGAAGCGTTTGCGCGCGCCTTTACCCGTCTCGGTGGCGGGAAGCAGGGGACTCATTCGGTCCTCGCACGTCGATGTTGCGCCATCCGGATGGCGAGGCTGAGTGCTGCCATGAGGCTTCCCCCATCGGCACGCCCGGTGCCCGCGAGGTCCAGCGCAGTGCCGTGATCGACAGAGGTTCTGATGAACGGCAGTCCTAAGGTCACATTCACCGCATGACCAAAGCCCAGTGCCTTTAGCACTGGCAAGCCCTGATCGTGGAACATGCTCAGATAGGCGTCATGGCGTGCACGCTGTGGCGGGGTAAATGCCGTGTCTCCGGGCAGTGGCCCGTCAAAAAGGTAGCCCTCGGCGCGCAATGCTTCCAGCGCCGGAATGATGGTTTCAAGCTCTTCGCGACCGAGAAAACCACCTTCACCCGCATGGGGATTCAAGCCACAGACACCGATATGAGGGTTGGTGATACCAAAATCCTTTTCCAGCGCGCGACGCAGTACTCTCAGGCTGTGCATGAGTCCCGCTTGGGTGATGGCGTCGGGAACATCGCGAAGTCTGAGATGGGTGGTGGCGAGTGCAATGCGCAGATCTCCTGCGACCAGCAACATCACAGGCACATCGCCACTGGATTTGGCTGCGAGGTACTCGGTATGACCCGTGAAGGGGATTCCACCTGCGTTGATCGCGCTCTTCTGGACCGGGCCCGTCACGATGGCGTCGAATTCACCCGCAAGACAGCCCTCGATGGCGCGATCGAGCGTGCGAAGGACATAGGGCGCATTCGCAGGGTCGGGCAATCCTGGCGCCGGATTCCGGCAGCCCTCGATGTGTTCAACGCCTACCCCGAGCGCGCTGCCGTGGGGTGGTGTGCGTTCCGGCAGGGGACGGATCCCGAGGCAGGCAGCTCGCGCGGCGAGCAGGTCCCTGTCTGCCAGTACCACAATGTCGACATCGCGCGTGTCGACGCCGGGAAGCTCCGGCGGCACGCTCAAGGCGAGGTCCGGTCCGATTCCTGCGGGTTCTCCCGGGGTCAGGGCGATGCGCAGGATAGACCTGCTACTCATCGTCGGCGCGAAGTTCGACGTATGCCTCGTCCCGGAGTCGTCGTTGCCATTCCTCGTAAGCATCTTCGCGCTTGCGCGCAAGGATGGCCTCGCGGGCCTTGGCCCGACGAACCTCGTCGGTGCCGTCGTAGCGTCGTCGGTCGAGGACTTGCAGGATGTGCCACCCGAATTCACTGCGGAACGGGGCACTGAGAACGCCTTTGTCCGTGGCGTTCATGACTTCTTCAAACTCGGGGACCATTTGCCCGGGGCTCGTCCACCCTAGATCTCCACCCTGCAGCGCGGACCCTCGGTCGTCGGAGTGCGTTCTGGCAATCGTCGCAAAATCGTCACCACTCTCGAGCCGCAGCCGCAACTGGCGCAGACGTTCGATGGCGGCTTCCTCGTCGACCAGCTCATTGGGGGTAATGAGGATATGCCGCACCTTGGTCTGCTCGACCATGATTTGCTCGCCACCCCGTACGTCAAGGAGCTGCACGATGTGATAGCCGGTGGGACTGCGAATCACATCGCTATGCTGCCCCTCTTCGAGCGAGCGGACCGCGTCGACAAAAATCCCGGGGACCTCGGCAAGCTTTCTCCAGCCCAGATCACCCTTGTCCAGCGCATCCTGAGCATCGGACATGGACAGGGCAACGTCCCCGAAATCCGCCCCGTCACGCAGGCGCTGCATGGCTTCCTCAGCCCGGGCCGATGCGGTATCCCGCTCGGCATCGTCGGCGTAGGTCGGCAGCTCGATGAGGATATG
>JBIKOF010000476.1:0-2501 GCA_044358205.1 Gammaproteobacteria bacterium
CATGACACGCCTGCTGACCGAGACCCTCGTTCTCCGGGCCGATGACTGCGTTGGATTCTACTGGCCGATACGCGGGGAGATTGATCTGCGTGGCGCGGTGACGGCGCTATGCAAGCAGCAGGCGCGTGCAGCCTTACCGGAGGTAACCGGACGCGACGACCCTCTGCGTTTTCGGCCCTGGACACTCGATTGCGCACTCCGGCTGGGCATCTGGGATATCCCGATTCCCGATACTCCGGAAATCGTGCAGCCCACGGTGCTGCTCATTCCCTGCGTCGCCGTGGACCAACACGGTTATCGGCTGGGCTATGGCGGCGGCTTCTACGACCGAACCCTGCAGCGTGCCCGCCCGCGGCCGCTCAGCATCGGCATTTCGATCGCCAGCGCCATTCTTCCCACCATTCACCCCCAGCCTCACGACATTGCGCTGGACGCCGTGCTCACCGAACACGGTTGGCACCGGCCACCCCCCGCTGGGGAGCAGCGCTTTCGTCCGGCGTAGAGGTTTCGGTTGCTGCACTGCGAAGGCTTGCGGCCCTTGATGGCCCCCTCTATGGTGGCTTTTCACCCTGCAAGGAATCCTCTCGCATGAGCATGATGACCGGCGGCTGCCTATGCGGCCAGGTGCGTTACCAGACCGAGGCAAGCCCGCTGATGACGGGTGTGTGCCATTGCCGCGACTGTCAGAAGCAGACCGGCACGAGTTTCTCGATAGTCGTCGCCCTGCCCGATGGCGCGCTGACCCTCTCGGGTGAACTGCACGAGTTCAAAACGACCGGCGAATCGGGACAGCAGGTGTTACGACGGTTCTGCGGACACTGCGGGTCGCCCCTTTATTCCCTCGTCGAGGCCATGCCGGGCCTCGTGTTCCTGAAGGCTGGAACTCTGGACGATCCGTCGACGCTCGCGCCGCAGGCAGAGTTCTGGTGCGACACCGCGCAGCCCTGGCTTGCCTCTCGAGAGACGCTCCCGCGCTTGCCGCGTAACCCACCGGCGGGCTGATATGGATCGCAAGGACTTCTACGCGCACGCGCGCAATGATGTGCCGGGTCCGCTCGCGGGCGTCGTGGTGGTGGAAGCCACCACCACCTGGGCGGGCCCCATGGTGGGTTGTGTACTCGCAGATTTCGGGGCAACGGTCATCAAGGTCGAACATCCCGACGGGGAAGTCATGCGGCGCATCCCGCCCTTTGTGCCGGGGACCCGTCTTTCCGTGATGCACGAGGTCGTCAACCGCAATAAGCAGAATGTGTCACTGAGCCTGAAAGAGCCCGAGGGACGCGATGTTTTCCTCAAGCTTTGCGCGGGTGCGGATATCGTTGTCGAGAATTTCAAACCCGGGACGCTGGATGGCTGGGGCTGCGGCTATCAAGACGTGAAAGCCGTGAAAGCCGATGTGGTTTATGTCTCCGTGAGCGGCTTCGGCCAGTTTGGTCCCTACGCCGACCGGCCGGGCTACGATCCCATCGCACAGAACTTCACTGGCTGGGCTTCGCTCAACGGCGATCCGGAAGGCGGCCCCACCAAAGCGCCCACCTTCCTCGGCGATGATCTGGGGGGCCTGCATGGCGCACTGGGTGCCATGGGCGCTCTCCTGCACCGTAATCGCACGGGCGAGGGCCAGCATGTGGACGTAGCGCTGGTCGACGGTCTCATTTTCCAGAGCAACGGCCTCTTGACCATTGGGGCTTTGGGCCTTCCCACCGAACGCTGGGGCAACCAGTTCGCCATAGCGGCCCCGGTCAATTCCTATGTCTGCACGGATGGGCGCGTGTTCACGGGTGTGTTGCTCGACTCGCACTGGCGCGTATTTTGTGAACACACCGGGCGTCACGATCTCGCTTCGCTCAACGGCCTCGAGCGCATCCAGCGGCGTGCGGAACTGGATCAGCTCTTCGCGGCCTGGTGTGTCACCCGCTCCACTACGGAGGTGGTCGACACACTGAACACCCTCGGCCTTGCGGTCACGCGCGTGAACACCTTCGCCGAGAGCGCTCAGGATCCGCATGTGCGTGCCCGCGACATGCTGCAGGAAACCGTGCTATCCAGCGGCGACGCCGTGCCCTTGACGGGCCCCGCCGCCAAGTTCTCCCGCACCCCCACCCGGGTGCGCCACGCTGCGCCTGTGCTCGGCGAACACACCGAAGCATGGCTGCAGAAACTCGGCTACGACGCAGCGGCAATCGCCGATCTGCGCACCCGTGGCATTATTTGATCCAGAAAGGACCACCATGAGCACTGTGCATCAGGGAAGCTGCTTCTGCGGAAGCGTGAAGATCACGGCTACGGGCGAACCCGCTGGCATGGGTTACTGCCACTGTGCAGATTGCCGCCACTGGTCGGCGGGTCCCATCAACGCTTTCACCCTGTGGCAACCCTCGCAGGTCCAGGTAGTGGCAGGCGCAGAACATATCGATACCTATCACAAGACCGAGAAGAGCCATCGCAAATGGTGCAAGAAATGCGGTGGACACCTGATGAGTGAACATCCGGGCATGGGT
>JBIKOF010000042.1:0-8701 GCA_044358205.1 Gammaproteobacteria bacterium
CGTTGGTATCGTGGTTATGCATCATCGGACCCTTGCCCGGAAGTGCCCTGCAGAAGCCCAGATTGAAGCCCTCAGAGATTTTGATCGCGGCCATCCGCGCGGCTTTCTCGCCCACGGGTGAGGTGAGCGCGCCTTCCTCCTGCGCAGGAGGCTGGAATCCGATGACGTTGTAGAGAATGCGTTCCGCACTCGGGTGATGACTGTCGGGCAAGCCGCCGTCCGAGCCTTTAAGATCGGAAAATCTTGCCACCCGTTTAGCCATCTCGCGCCGCGTGAAATATCGTCGTGGAATCTGCTCTTCGAACTCCATGCATCCCCCTCTTTGCTGCTGCTGTAGCCCCGGCATCTGTGCGTGTGCCGAAGACGCCAGTCCCCCGCTGGTGCTGGCCGAAGACTAGTGTCTCCCTGATACCTGAGCACTGCAACCGGCCACCGCCCCGTTGTTTGCGCTGATTTCGCCCGCCGCGCCAACTCAGTAACATCGGCGCTCGAACTTTCCGGGGAGGCAGGCATGGAGTGGTATCGCAAACGCACGTTGGGTCAGCTCGTCGACGAGGCTGCGGCAAGATGGGGCGATCGCGAGGCGCTATGCTTCGAGGGACGACGCTGGAATTGGCGAGATTTTCGGGTCGAGACCGATGCGGTGGCCAAAGGCCTCATGGCCCTCGGCGTTGAGCCAGGCGAACGGGTTGCAGTGTGGATGACCAATCGGCCCGAATGGCTGTGGCTGATGTTTGCCCTGGGCAAGATTGGCGCGTGTATCGTGCCCCTGAATACCCGCTACCGAACCGACGATGTGGCCTACACCGTCACGCAGTCTCGTAGCGCCACGCTCATCACACTCGACCGCTCGGGGCCAGTGGACTATCAGGGCATGCTGGCCGCGTCCATGCCAAGTGTGGCGCGCGCACCTGACGGCACCTTGTCAGTCGAGGGCTATCCGGATCTGAAACGGCTCGTGGTGCTGGGCGATGTCACGATTCCGCATGCCAGCACCTGGGAAGCCTTGGTGGCCGCAGGGCGTGAGGTGACCGACGCAGCGCTGACGGCCCGCACTGCGGCTGTCGATCCGGATTCTCTGATGATGATCGCCTATACCTCGGGCACCACAGGACATCCCAAGGGTGTGATGCACTCACACATCCCCATCCGATCGGTGCACGAGCGTGCCCAGCTGCTCGGCCAGACCATGCACGAAGTGCATATGAATTACCTGCCGATGTTCCACATCTATGCCTACAGCGAAATCGCCATGATGTGTGCGCTGACCGGCGCACGGCAGGTGATGATGGATATGTTCGACGCAGACAAGGTGCTCGACCTCGCGCAGCAGGAGGGCGCAACGTTCCTGCATGGATTTGAAGCCCATTGGGCAGATTTGCTGGCGGCACAGGCACGCCGTCCCCGCCAGCTCAAGGTGCGCATGGGGACCTTGCCGGCGGGCCAGGAAAGCACGATCCCGATTGCCGAGAAGGTGCAAGATGTTTTCTGCCCGACTATCTCTGGCTTCGGCATGAGCGAAACCTGGGCTTACGTTGCGTGCAACAATCCCTCGCATACTCGGGAGCAGCGGGTCTACGCCTCCGGCTATCCCATGAACGACTACACCTTTCGCGTCATTGATCCGGAATCTGGCGAGGAACAGCCACAGGGCGTGCCGGGTGAACTGCTCATCAAAGGCTATGCCACCATGAAAGGCTATTGGGACAAGCCTGAAGCGACCGCCCAGACACTGATCGACGGCTGGGTCCACTCAGGTGATACCGCTTTCGTACGCGATGACGGGCATCTGGTGTTCATGGGCCGATCCAAGGACATGCTCAAGGTTGGCGGTGAAAATGTGTCGCCCGCGGAGGTAGAGGCCTACCTGCGCAATATGCCGGAAGTCCAGGACGCGGCGGTCGTCGCCTACCCGGATCCCCGCCTGACCGAGGTTCCCGTCGCCTATATCATCCTGAAGGCAGGGCAGTCGATCACCGCCGAGGATTTGCTGGAACGCATGAAGGGCCGCATTGCGAGCTTCAAAATTCCGCGCCACGTCGTCTTCGTACCCGGGTTCCCCATGACCTCGAGCGGCAAGATTCGCAAAATCGAATTGCGCGCAGATGCGCGCCAGCGACTGGACGGGGGGACCTGACATGGACTTGAGCCCTTTCCTGGAGCCCACGGAAATCGTCGATGCAGATCATCCAAGTGTGCGTGCCTACGCGCTCACCCACATCGCGGGCAAGGACGGGCCCATGGCACAGGCTATCGCCCTCTATTACGCCATCCGCGACGGTATTCGGTACGACGGTTACGAGATCGATCTCACCCCGCGCGGGCTATCGGCCAGTGAGGCGCTAAGACGCGGTCGCGGCTGGTGCGTCAGCAAGGCGGTGCTGATGGCCGCGTGCTGCCGCGTCGCCGGGATCCCGGCCCGACTGGGCTACGCCGACGTCCGCAACCACCTTTCCACCGCACGCATGCGCGACCTGATGGGCACGGACACCTTCCACTGGCATGGATATACCGACCTGTATCTCGCCGGGAAATGGGTGAAGGCGACCCCGGCCTTCAACATCGAACTGTGCCAACGTTTTCGCTTGAAGCCACTGGAATTCGACGGCACGGAAGATTCCATCTATCACGCGTTCGACGAGGACGGTAACCGTCACATGGAATATCTCGCCTACCGCGGCGAATTTGCCGAGGTGCCCCTAGCGCAGATTCGCGCCGACTTCGCCCGATACTACCCGCGCATGGCGGGCCTGCGTCAGGGCGATTTCGACGCCGAGGTCATCGCGGAAACCACGCAAACCTGAATGCAGCTCATTGTGCGACCAGGCCGCCGTCCATCGTGAGGGCGTGCCCGGTTGTGAACGACGATGCGTCACTGAGCAGCCACACGACAGCCCGTGCCACTTCTTCCGGTGCGCCAAGCCGCTGCATGGGATGCCGGGAGGTGATGATTTCGCGCGCCCCCGGGTTTTCCTGCAGCACGCGAGCCCCCATCGGGGTCTCGATCACGCCCGGGCAAACGGCATTCACGCGGATTCCCTGCTTGGCACATTCAAGGGCCGTCGAGCGCGTGAGCCCGATGACCGCGTGCTTGCTGGCCGAATAGGCCGGCGCCCCACGCCAGCCCACGAGCCCCGTGACTGAGGCGGTGTTGACGATCGCACCCCCACCGCTTTTCTGCATTGCCGGTATTTCCTGCTGCAGGCAGAGAAAAACCCCGGTGACATTAATGGCCATGACGCGCGCAAATTCGGCTTCGTCGTAGTCGACGAGTCGCGCATGCGCGCCCTCGATGCCAGCGTTGTTGAAGGCACAGTCCAGGCGACCGAAACGACCGAGCGCGGCCACGATCGCGGCCGCAATGTCGGCGCTTGAGGTCACGTCCCCGTGTCGAAAAAGAGCCTCGCCCCCTAGCGCCTCAACCTCAGCCAACACTGCAAGACCCTGCGCGGCATCTCGATCGAAAAGCACCACATGGGCGCCCTCTCGCGCCATGAGCAGCGCGGTGGCCCGGCCGATGCCGCTGGCTCCGCCGGTGACGAAGCAGGTCTTCCCGTTCAGCACGCCAGCCATCAGTCGGTCTCCATTTGGATGTTGCGGATGATCACACCCCCCGATTTTTCATCGTGTTCGAGCGTAATCAATTTTCGGGCCTCGGCTGCCTCTAGCAGGCGACTGAAGGACTTGAATCCATAGTAAGACTCGTTGAAGCCCGGACGTCTGCGTTTGAGGGTCTGCTTGACCATGGAGCCCCAGATCTTTTCTTCAGCGCCGCGTTCCGCCACCAGCGCCTCGATGGTCTCCATCACGATGTCGATCGCTTCCTGACTGCGGTCAGCCTCACTCGCCGGCGATTCGGTGCCAGTGCTCGCCGTCGCGCTGGCCGGCTGAGTCGCTGCAGGTTTGCGGCGTGGCCGGCGTTGTTTCTCCACTCGCACGAGATCGTCGTAGTAGATGAATTCGTCGCAATTCGAGATGAGCAGATCGGAGGACGACGACTTGATGCCGACGCCTATCACGGTCTTGTTGTTCTCTCGCAGTTTGCTCACCAGTGGAGAGAAATCGGAGTCTCCGCTGATGATAACGAAGGTATCGACATGCAGTTTGGTGTAGCACAGGTCCAGTGCATCGACCACCATCCGGATATCGGCTGAGTTCTTGCCGGACATACGCACATGCGGGATCTCGATGAGCTCGAAGGCCGCCTCATGCATGCCTCCTTTGAATTCCTTGTAGCGATCCCAATCGCAGTAGGCTTTCTTGACGACGATATTGCCCTTCAGCAGCAGCCGTTCGAGAATTTTTCCGATATCGAATCTGGCGTACTTGGCATCCCGTGCCCCAAGCGCCACGTTCTCGAAATCGCAATACAGCGCCATGCTCCGGGTATCGGATTCGGCCATCACCGCGCTCCCTGTTCGCGAAAGAGTCCGCGCGGCGCGAACAGGGGCGAATCGCTCCCGGGTGCTGCATGGGCCTGGTGATAACGCTCGATAATCTCAACCTCGTCTTTCGACCCGAAGATGAATCCAATGCGCTGATGCAGCGATTCGGGTTGGGTGTCCAGAATGGGGCTATAGCCGGTGCTGGCTCGGCCACCCGCCTGTTCGATGATGAAGGCGATAGGGTTGGCTTCGTAAAGCAGTCGCAAACGCCCCGGCTTTGCCGGATCCTTCGTATCGCGCGGATACAGAAACACGCCGCCACGCATCAGGATCCGATGGGCTTCGGCTACCAGGGAGGCCACCCAGCGCATATTGAAATCCTTGCCACGGGGCCCGCTGCGACCGGCGAGGCATTCATCGACGTAGCGCTTTACAGCGGGCTCCCAGAAGCGCGCATTCGAAGCATTGATCGCGAATTCTCTTGTCTCTGGCGCGAGCGTAATGGCGGGATGGGTATGGATGAATTCGCCAATCTCGCGATCGAGGGTAAACCCGTGAACGCCGCGGCCCAGCGTGATCACCAGCATGGTCGCTGGCCCGTAGATGGCATAGCCCGCGCACACCTGATGAGTTCCAGGTTGCAGAAAATCATCAGCAGTAGGTGTTTCCACGCCCGCGGGACAGCGTAGCACCGAAAAGATGCTCCCCACCGAGACATTCACATCGATGTTGGAAGATCCATCTAGCGGATCGAATACCAGCAAGTAACGGCCTCGGGGATAGGGCTCGGGGATGAGATAGGGCTCATCCAGCTCCTCTGAGACCATGCCGGAGAGAAACCCACCCCATTCGTTGGTCCGAAGGAAGATATCGTTGGCGAGTACGTCGAGTTTCATCTGTGCTTCGCCCTGCACGTTATCCGAGCCGGCCTTGCCGAGAGCACCTGCCAGCGCGCCCTTCCCGATAAGGTATGAAATCTTTTTGCAGGCCAGCCGGATATCGTTCAGCACGGCAGAGAAGCCTTCCATCTCGGCCGGCAACCGCCGTTGTTCCTCGATGATGAATTCGGTCAGCGTCTTCTCGGTGCGCATGCGGGGCTTTCCGGCTGGGGAGGGACAAGGTCAGGTGGTCGCAATACTGACAAATTGAGGGGGGGCTCGCCAGACGCTTGGAATGCGTCGCCTCGGGCGCCGCCATCGCGTGTCACCTGCGCCACGGGTCACGCGGAATCAAGTGCCTGCGCAAAGGGCGTGCCCATGGCGTTCTTGGTGAATCGGCGAGCGTTCACGTCAAGCTCCGCAGAGCGTGGAGTCGTGCGCTACTATGGCGACCCGGAGACCTCGGAAAAGTCCCATGGAACCCTTGCTGTTGATCCCCGGCCTGATGTGCGACCACAGCCTGTGGTCGCACCAGCTTGCACATCTGGCCGAACTCACGGACTGTCAGGTGGCCGACACGCGAACTGGCGACAGCATGGATGCGCTGGCAGAGGCTATTCTGGCGGCAGCGCCACCCCGCTTCGCGCTGGCGGGATTGTCGATGGGGGGACTGGTCTCCCATGCCATCATGGCGCACGCGCCCGAGCGTGTGACCCGGCTGGCGCTCATCGGCACGAACGCACGTTGCGATACCCCCGCGCAGACCGCGCGCCGTCGAAGTCTCATGGCCATGGCCGCAGACGGACGCTTCGAGGAAATAACACCGCTGCTGATGCCCGCGCTTGTCCACCCTTCGCGCTTGCATGACGGCGCACTCACAGAAGCGGTGCTGGCAATGGCCAGAAACATCGGACCCGAAGCCTTCCTGCGGCAGACCGAGGCCATCATCGGGCGCCCGCCCAGGCTGGAAAGCCTGCACCGCTACCGCGCGCCCACCCTCATCGTGGTCGGGCGGGAAGATGCAATTACCCCGCTCGAACTGCACGAGGAAATGGCGGCCGAGATTCCCGGCAGCGAGCTTGTCATCATCGAGGACTGTGGGCATTTGTCCACCCTCGAACAGCCGCAAGCCGTGACCGCACTGCTCCGGCGCTGGCTCCTCTATCCCTGACAGAAAGCGGCTGTGCGCAGGGGCGTGGCTTGCCCGTTATCAGGCCGCACGCACCCCTAGCGAGGAATAGCCAGAGACATGCGTGTTGGCGATACGCGTCGACTCGCCCGTCAGCTCGAGCTTCGGCAGCACAGGAATGAGCGCTTTCAGCATCGAACGCAGCTCGGCCTTCGCAAGATTGGTGCCGAGGCAGAAATGGGCGCCGAAGCCAAACGTCAGATGTGGGTTTGGATCGCGGGTGATATCGAAGCGATTTGGCTCCGTAAACACCCGCTCATCCCGATTCGCAGACGGATAGAACACGCACACCGTCTCGCCTTCCCGGATACGCTGACCTGCCAGGTCGAAATCCTCGGTGCAGGTCCGCAGGAAGCTGATCACAGGCGAGGTCCAGCGCAGGATCTCGTCCACCGCGCCTGGCAGCAGTTCGGGGCGCGCGCAGAGAAGGTCGCGTTGGTCGGCGTGTTCGAGCAGGGCTACCAGCCCTCCCGTCGTGGCATTGCGGGTGGTGTCGTTGCCGGCCCCGATCAATAGAAACAGATAGCCGTTGAGCTGTTGCTCGTTGAGCAGTTCGCCGTTCACGCGCCCCTCTACGAGGCGGTTGATGAAAGGCGAAGGCCCACCCCCGGGTGCGCGATGTGCGCGAATGAGATCCTCCAGATACCCACGCAATTCGTTCATGTTGCGCTCCGCCGCTTGCGCAACCGTCTCGCCCGGGTACATGTGCTCGGGTTCCACCTCGCCCAGCATGGCGTTGGACCACACCAGCAACTGTTTCCAGTCGTCCGGGGGCAACCCGAGAATTTCACCTGTCGCCGCCAGAGGAAGCTTGGAAGACAGCTCCCGCACGAAGTCCAGGTGCTCGCCGCTTGCAAGGCGCGCACAGAAGGCCTCGGTAAAACCATGTGCCAGCGCGTCGAAATGGGCACCCGCCTCGCGCATACAACCCTGGGTGAACGCCCAGCTGGAGAGTTTGCGCACATGCCGGTGGCGTGGGTCGTCCATGAACGTCATGTCCGGGGGCTCAGCGGGATTCCAACGGCGCGCCTGGCCAAAACTGTCCAGTCCACCGCGCAGAAGCTCGGGCTCACCCTTCAGCGCAAGGCGCAGACGCGGCCCGCCGTTGATGAAACTGCGTGAATTGTCGGACACGGTCAGGACGTCCGCGTGCCGGGTAACCGCCCAGAAAGGCTCGATGTCATCGCGTTCGTACCAGAACACCGGGGCCTCGTCTCTCAGCTGCTTCCATTCCGCCCACGGGAAGCCCTGACTCGCGTAACGGGTGGGCCGATGAATATCGATGGTGTTCAGGTCAAAGCGCACGGGCGGTTCTCCTCTGGCAAGCGAGATGCACTTTGCCGTTTGCGGCGATGCGATTGCAATCTCCGGACTGTGCCGGCGAGCGTCGCTCTGCTATACCTCCTTCTCCGAGGAGGGCCCCATGAAAAAATCGCTTCGTATCGACTTCGTCTCCGATGTGTCATGCCCGTGGTGCGTCATAGGCCTGCGTGGGCTCGAGACCGCCTTGGCGGATTGTGCCGAAGAACTCGAAGCCGAGATTCACTTCCAACCCTTCGAACTCAACCCCTCGATGCCACCCGAAGGCCAGGATCTGGATGAACATCTCCTTCAAAAATATGGCGCCACGCCCGACCAGTTCGCGGGCACACGCGAAGCCCTGCGAACGCGCGGCGAGGCCCTCGGCTTTACTTTCCACATGGAGCGCCGCAACCGAATCTGGAACACCTTCGACGCCCACCGCCTGCTGCACTGGGCGGGGCTTACCGGCCAGCAGCGCGCGCTGAAACATGCGCTCTTCGAGAGCTACTTCACCGACGGGCTTTCGCCTGCCGATCACACCGTGCTCGTGGCGGCGGCGTCACGGGTGGGGCTGGATCCCGGGGAGGCGGCACGCGTGCTTGCCAGTGGCATGTATGCAGACGAGGTTCGGGCCCAGGAGGCGCGATACACCGGCGCCGGGATCCATGCCGTGCCGGCGGTGGTGGTCAATGGCAAGTATCTGATTCAGGGTGGCCAACCACCCGAAGTGTTTGCGGAAAATCTGCGGCAGATTGTCAGTCAGGCCGACTGAACCGCGCCCATGCCGCGCTTTGCTGCAAACCTCTCGTTGCTCTTCACGGAGCTCCCACTGGCGGCACGCTTTGGTGCTGCCGCAAGGGCTGGCTTCGACGCTGTTGAACTGCAGTTCCCCTACGCACTCTCGCCACCCGAGCTGGCGGCAAGCTTGAATGCGAGCGGACTCAATC
>JBIKOF010000043.1:0-8655 GCA_044358205.1 Gammaproteobacteria bacterium
CGCGCGCATAGGCATCGTCCAACGCCGTCAGCGCGTTCGGTGCATGGAAGGGGGCCTCGCCGTCCACGATTAGAGTGTGCGCCAGCGCGATGCGGTCCCAAGCCTTGTTGCGATCCATCGCGAAGTAACGGCCAACCACGCTTGCGATCGCGGCGCGACCGCTGCGCGCACAGGCTTCGGCCATGCGTTCGAGGGACGCCCGCGCGCTTTTGGGTGGTGTATCCCGACCGTCCAGAAAGACGTGGACGTAAATGCGGTCTACCCCGCGAGCGGTTGCCATCTCGACCAGCCCAATCAGATGATCTTCATGGCTATGAACCCCGCCTGGGGAGAGGAGGCCCATAACATGGATGGCTTTGCCGGAGGACGCCGCGGTGTCGCAGGCCTCGATGAGAGCTGGATTGGTCTGGAATTCGCCGCTGCGCAGCGCCTCATTGATACGGGTGAAATCCTGGTAGATGAGGCGGCCTGCGCCGAGATGCATGTGCCCGACCTCGGAGTTGCCCATCTGGTCATCGGGCAGGCCTACCGACAATCCGGAGCATTGCAGCAGCCCATGCGGTGCGTCGGCCCAAAGCCTGTCCCAATGCGGGGTGTGGGCGTGCCGAATCGCGTTGTAATGCGGGTTTTCGCTGTAGCCCCAACCGTCGAGGACGACGAGGAGCACCGGGTGTCTGACTTGCGCCATGCGGCTGGTCCCTGATGAAGCGAGCTACTGGGAATAGGCTCGCGAGTGTAACATAGCGGCCCCCCGGGACCGGCCATGAGCGCAGTTGCGCGCAAGCCCCGGGCTTTTGCGCCAACGAGACAATACACATGGACAGGCTCATCGAATTCGCCACCCACCATCCGCTCCTTGTCGGGGCCTTTGTCGGCCTCTTGGGCATGTTGCTCGCCACGGCGTTCCGCGGTGCGCGAGGGGGCTCTGTGACCACCGCTCGGGGGGTGGAACTTCTCAACCGCGAAGAAGCCGTTCCGGTGGACCTGCGCGGCGAGGCGGCGTTCCGTGCGGGCCATATCATTCAGGCCATGCGGCTCGATCCGGCGCGTTTCGAGGCCGAGGTCAAGAAGCTGGAGCGTGTCCGCGAGCGGCCGCTGCTGGTTTACTGCGAGACGGGGGCAAGTTCCGGCAAGACCGTGGCACGACTCAAGGCTGCAGGTTTCCCCAAGGTATTCGAACTGCATGGCGGCATCGCCGCCTGGCGCGCCGATAATCTGCCACTCGAAAACTGATTCGACGCCGGCTGCCCCCTCCCGGGTGCGTCGTCCCATCAGATCTTTCCGCATCGCTATCAGGAGATTCGCATGACTGCAGATCAGGACCAGAGCCCCGCGCAGCCGTCCGCCGCGCCACAGGGCCAGCTGGGAATCCAGCGCATTTACGTCAAGGACTTGTCCTTCGAGGCGCCGCATTCCCCGGGCGTATTCCGTGAACAGTTGAATCCCACCCTCGACCTCCATTTCGGTAATGCCACAGCCTCGCTGGGCGACGATCTGCATGAGGTGGTGCTCACGGTCACCGCCACCGTCAAGGAAGGTGAGCGCGTGATCTACCTCGTGGAGGTCAAGCAGGCCGGGATTTTCCAGATCAGCGGATTCCCGGAACAGCATATGCCGGCAATTCTGGCGACAGCCTGCCCCAACATGCTGTTCCCCTTTGCTCGCGAGGCAATTTGCGACCTCGTGACCAAGGGCGGGTTTCCCCAGCTGCTCATCGCCCCGGTCAATTTCGAAGCGCTCTACGCGCAGGAACTTCAGCGTCGTCGCGCGGCCGCCGAGGCCGAGCGCACGCACTGACCTGCCATCGTGCGGCGGGAGTCCCCGGCGCGCAGTGTTCTCGTCCTCGGGGCGGGTGCCTGGGGCACCGCACTCGCCATCTCGATGGCGCGCGCCGGATGTCGGGTTTTCCTGTGGGGGCGCGATCGAGCGCATCTTGAGGCGCTCACCGCCGAGCGCCAGAACACCCGTTATCTTCCGGGAATTCCACTGCCCGCGGGCCTCGAGGCCCTGCCGGATTTGGACGCCCTGCCAAGTTTCGTCGATACGGCAGTGCTCGCTACCCCACTGCAGACCACGCGTCAGGTCCTGCAGCGCCTCCATGCTAAAGGCGTACGGCGTTTCGTCTGTACGGCCAAGGGAATCGAGTCTGGCTCGCTTTTGCTCGTGCATGAGATCGTGACCTCGGTGGTGGAGGGACCCCATGAGATTGCCATCGTGTCCGGGCCGAGCTTCGCCCGGGAAGTGGCCGAAGGCCGGCCCACTGCCCTGACGGTGGCGACCCGCTCACAGGATTTCGGCGAGTACCTCTGCACTTGTCTGCATTCCGCCACCTTACGGCCCTACATCACCGACGATGTCATCGGGGTCGCCGTCGGCGGAGCAGTGAAGAATGTCCTGGCAATCGCCGCCGGGATTGCCGATGGCCTCGCGCTCGGCGCCAATAGCCGGGCGGCCCTGATTACCCGGGGACTGGCCGAAATGGCGCGCTTCGGTGTCGCACTGGGGGGACGGACCGAGACCTTTATGGGCCTGGCGGGGCTTGGCGATCTGGTCCTGACGTGCACCGACGATCAGTCTCGCAACCGGCGTTTCGGCAAGGCGCTCGGTCGGGGAGAAACTCTGGCCGACGCCCTGACCGCAATAGGTCTGGTAGAAGGCATCCCCACCGCCGAGGCCGTCATGGCGCGGGCCATGCGCGCCGAAGTCGACATTCCCATCTGTACCCAGGTCGCCCGAACGCTGGCCGGGCAGTGCAGTCCCGCGGACGCGGTCGCCACCCTCATGCGGCGCGAGCTGCGGCCGGAATCCTGATCGCCGCTCGGCGGGTTCAGGGCAGTTGCAAGCCGTCCGATGTCATGGCGTTGCACTGACGCAGCGCCTCATACACGGTAATCGCAACGGCGTTGGCAAGGTTGAGGCTGCGGATGCCCTCGCGCATCGGGATTCTCACCCGCGCACTGACCCTGATGTGCGCATCGAGATCCGGCGGAAGCCCGCAGGATTCGGCGCCGAAGAGCAACGCGTCGCCCGGGGCGAAGCGAATGTCGTAGAGGCTTTGGCTTGCAAAGCGTGATTGGGCAAAAACACGGGGTGGCCGGCAGTGGGCGGCGAACGCCGCCAGTGATGCATGCACTTTGACGTCGGCAAATTCGTGGTAGTCCAGACCGGCTCGCCGCAGGCGCCGGTCATCGAGTTCGAAGCCAAGAGGCTCTATCAGATGTAGCCGGGCGCCGGTCGCGGCGCACAGCCTGATAATATTGCCGGTGTTCGGCGGAATCTCCGGCGCGAACAGGACCACCTCAAACATGGGCGAAGAGGGCCACCGACCGATGGAGCAGACCACCTTGGGGCATGAGGCGCTTGAAACCCGTTTTTGCGGGCTGAATTTCCAGTCGCCGCTGGTGCTCTTGTCGGGCTGTGTGGGTTTTGGCGAGGAATACACACGCGTCAGGGGCTTCTCGCTGGCTGAAGTTGGCGCGGTTTGCCTCAAGGGCACGACCCTCGCGCCGCGTCTTGGCAACCCTGCCCACCGCGTTTACGAAACCTCGGCGGGTATGCTCAACGCCATCGGTCTGCAGAATCCCGGGGCGGAGACCGTGGTCAAGGATATCCTGCCCACGCTCGATTTTGCCGAGACCCGCTACATCGCCAATGTGTCGGGCTCGACGGTGGAAGAATACGAAGCCGTGACCCGCCTGTTCGACGATTCGCCTATCGACGCCATCGAAATCAATATTTCCTGCCCGAATGTGAAGGAGGGCGGGGTTGCCTTCGGTAACGACCCAGACATGTCCGCGCGGGTGGTGGAAGCCTGCCGTCGCGCGACCCGCAAGCCGCTCATCACCAAGCTCTCTCCCAACCAGACGGACATTGCCGCCAATGCAAAGCGGTGTATCGAGGCGGGGACAGACGCCTTCGCCGTCATCAACACGCTCATGGGAATGGCGATCGACATCGAACGGCGGAAACCGGTCATCGGCAACAATCAGGGCGGTCTGTCCGGACCCGCCATCAAGCCGATTGCGCTGCTGAAAGTTTTTCAGGTTCATCAGGTGTGCGGTCCAAGAGGGATCCCGATCATTGGTCAGGGTGGGGTGTGCTCGGCCGCAGATGCCATCGAGTTCATGCTTGCCGGGGCTACAGCCATCGGCGTGGGGACCGGCCTTTTTTATGACCCGTTGCTGTGTCGGGAAATCAACACAGGCATTCTGGACTATCTGGCACGGCATGGCTTTTCGCGAACGGAGGAGTTGGTGGGCAACCTCAGCCTCAATGCGCCGGCGCCCCGCTGCTGATACGTCGCAGGAAAACCTTCATTTCCTTTCCCGCCTGTACGTCGCCGCGAGCCTCCGCTGCGGCAATGCCCTCCGACCAGGCCTCAGATGCGCCATCGCGATCGCCCGCGGCCAGTAAGGCCTTGCCGAGCTGTTTCCACGCTGCCGAGTAGCTTCGGTCCAGTTCCAGTGCCGCGCGGAAATGTCCGGCGGCGCGCTGTGAATCATGATCCAGCCAGGCACTACCAAGACTGAAATGAAGCACGGTTGAAGACTGACCCGCCGCAAGCAGTCCTTCAAGTCGCCGAATGATAGGTGACGGGAAATTTTCCAAGCCGGTGTCCGTCATACAGAACGCCCTCAGTCGCGCGCACTATCCTTGATTTGTCGAGGGTCGATTCCCAGGCTGCGCAGCTTGCGGTACAGGTGTGTCCGCTCGATGCCCACGCGTTCGGCCACTCGACTCACGCTTCCTTCGCAGGCCTGTAGTTGATATTCGAGATAGGCCTTCTCGAAGCGCTCCCGCGCTTCACGCAGCGGCAACTCGAATTCTGGATGGGGCGTTTCCGCTTCCTGTGCTGGGCGTAAGCCGGTCGCCGCACTGACTTCGCCCCCATCGATGAATTCTGTCGTCCCTAGAATGAACAAGCGTTGCACCAGATTTTTCAGCTCGCGGACATTTCCCGGCCACTGGTACTCGCGCAGGCGCGCTCGCGCCCCCGGCGTGAACTCCCTCCGTGGTAAGCCTTCCTGAACTGTGAAATACGCGCTGTAGTGGGCGAGGAGATCGTCCATGTCTTCGATGTGTTCGCGCAGCGCAGGGATCTGCAAAGGCACCACGTTGAGGTGATAGAAGAGATCGTCGCGGAAGCGGCCAGCTGCAACCTCTGCGGGCAGATCGCGCTTGGTAGCGGCAATCACGCGCACATCGATGGCGACCGGATCCCGTCCCCCGACGCGGAGTAAGGTTTGCTGTTCAAGTGCGTTGAGCAGGCGCGCCTGCGTACTCATTTCCATGTCACCCACATCCTTGATGAACAGGGTGCCTCCGTTGGCCTGTTCGAGTGAGCCGTAGACGACCCGTCGGCTGTCTTCAACCCCGAATAGCTCGATATCGGGATTTTCCCGCGCCAGACCCGCCACATTGACTGCGACGAAAGGCCCGGACGCGCGCGGGCTGTGTTGATGGATGTAGCGCGCGAAGACTTCCTTGCCGGTGCCGGATTCGCCGGTGATGAACACCGCCGTTCGGTGTTGGGCGATGCGCCGGCAATTGCCCCGAAGGGTTTCGATCACCCGGCTGTGACCAATAGGCTCGCCACTGCCTGCCATCACCCGTCGGAAGCCCTGGTTCTCGCGCTCCAGGCTGGCGTTCTCGAGTGCGCGCCGCACGGTGAGCATGAGCTTCGCAATCGACAGGGGTTTTTCGATGAAGTCGTAAGCCCCGAGGCGCGTTGCTTCCACCGCGGTCTCGACCGTTCCGTGTCCCGACATCATGATCACCGGCGACCCCAGCGGTCCGGCCTCGGACCACTCCTTCAGCAGCGCGATGCCGTCGGTATCGGGCATCCAGATATCGAGAAGGATCAGATCGGGCCGTCGGCTACGCCGCGCTTCGCGGGCCTGCGCCGCATTTTCAGCCACGCTTACCGCGAAGCCTTCGTCCTCGAGGATTTCTTTCAACAGCAGCCGGATATCCGGTTCGTCGTCGACGACAAGAATCTGTTGTGCGCTCATGTTGGGCTCCTCCCGGGATTGCCAGGGTCGACCTGCAGGGGCAGGGTAATGAGGGCACTCGCCCCGCCTTCGGCATTGTTCTGCAAAGAGACCAGACCTCCATGTTCTTCGACAATTTTCTTGACGATGGCGAGGCCGAGGCCGGTGCCGCGTGTCTTGTTGGTGACATAGGGCTCGAACACGGTCCCCAGAACGTCTTCCCGAATGCCTTCGCCTGCATCCGTGATTCGGATTTCAACGCGCTGCCCCCCGCCATCATGCAACAGGCGAGTCGAGACTGCGATGCGCGCAGGTGTTCCGGTGGGGTGAGCCTCGAAGGCATTTTTCATCAGGTTATTGAATACCTGTCGGAAACGCGCTGCATCCATCGACGCCGGAGGCAACTCGGGGGCCAGTGACAGGGAGACCGCGGCATCCGGGTGCGCCGTCCGATAAAGGTCGACCACACCCGACAGCAGCGCATTCACATCGACTGCCGCCTGATTGATAACCGGTGGACGCGCGTAATCGGTAAAGGTGTTGACCATTGCCTTGAGGGTGTCGACCTGCTGGATGATGGTGCTGGTGAGCCGGTCGAGGGTTTCTGCATCCGCGGGCGCCATGCGGGCCAGATACTTTTGACGCAGGCGTTCTGCTGAGAGCTGGATGGGCGTCAGGGGATTCTTGATTTCGTGGGCGAGCCGGCGGGCCACTTCGGACCACGCGGCGTCCCGCTGTCCCTTCGCGAGGGCCGTGATGTCGTCGAAAACGATGACGTGTCCCCGTTCTACATCCGCCATCCCGGACAGCGGGGTACCACGACACATCAGGGTGCGGCGACCCTCGGGTCCGAAGATGCGGATCTCCTGTTGCCAGCGCTCCTCGCCGCGGCCGAGGTGCTCCAATATTCCTTCGACCCAGGGTCTGAGTGCCGGCGTCGATTCTCCCAACGCCGCCAGTGAGGTCGTTGAAGGAAGCGCTTCGGCAAGGCCAAGGATCTGTCTACCCCGGTCGTTAAGCGTTGTGATTAACAGTCGCTCGTCCAGCGCGAGCACACCGGAGCTCAGTTCGCTCAGCAAGGTGCTGACGTAACGGCTCTGCCGTTCGATTTCCTGGCGAGCGCCCGCGATACGCTGGGTCATTGCATTGAAAGAGCTCACGAGCATGCCGATCTCGTCGTTGCTGGTGACAGGCAAAGTGGTGGTGTAGTCCCCGGCGGTCACGGCGTGAGTTCCTGCGGCCAGCGCGCTGATTGGGGCGGAAAGCCGGCGCGCCGAGCAGAAGGCCGCCCAGGTTGCGACAGCAATACTGGACAGCAGAACCAGGGTCAGGGTGAGGATCAGGCTCAGGCGGAGCTTTTCGCGCAGATAGTCGAGCTCGTTATAGCGTGCATAGGCGTGTTCGACATTGCTGGTAAGCGCGTTGATGCGGGGTGAAAGCGCATAAAGGGCATGCAGGATGCGGCGCGGCGATGACACGCCCATGTCAGGGATATTGACCGCGACGCGTACCAGCAATCCCCCGCTGGACAGTGGCTCGAGCCCGATGTAACTCCGGCCCTGGCGCAGCTGCAGCAGCATCGCTGCAGTGGGCAGGGTGGGCACGAACTCGGGACCGGCGTTGCTGGTTTCGATGAGACCTCCGTCGCCGCTCACCACGGTGAGTTCTTCAGCTTTCACCCGATGGCGGAGGGCATCGAGGCCCGAATCGGCTATCTCCCACGGCTCGGCAACGATGGTGTTGTCGGGATCATGGAGTGCATTCACGCTAAATGCGCTGAGGTCCAGCATGCTGTCGCGACGTGGGCCTCGCGCAACTTCGCCTGCCAGTGTCTCGGTCTGGGCTAGTAGTTCGCGTGTACGCAGATCGAGCGCATTGCGGCTCAGGTCCAAGGCGTCCTCGAGAGCCCGGTCGATACGTGCATCGAACCAGCTGTCGACGCCGCGCTTGAGGAAGTCCAGCGA
Source organism: Gammaproteobacteria bacterium (assembly GCA_044358205.1). GTDB lineage: Bacteria > Pseudomonadota > Gammaproteobacteria > CAIKBL01. Next base: position 7,955 of record JBIKOF010000043.1, read on the forward strand.
AAACCCGTACAGCACGAGGAGCGGCAGCACCGACAGCGCGACGAAGATCACCACCATGCGCAAAGTCAGGCGCGCACCTGGCTGCCGCGCGCGGAGCTGACTGACCAGTTCCCGGACGTTGGCTACGAGCAGCAATGCAAAGCCAACGAGCCCCGCGCCGTTGGTCAGCAGCAGGTACGAGAAAAGCGCATCAAAGCGTCGGGAGTTCTGTAGCGCGGCGCTGATCAGAATGAGCGAGCCGAGCATCGAAGCACCGAGCAGTACGATGCCCGCCACCACCAGCTGGCGCCGGCGCAGCCTCACTCGGGGATCTCCCACGCTTCCCAGTCACTGCTCACGTGCCAGCGTGGTGACACCCAGGCGATCGGTCGCAGCGGGGCCGGCAGGCTTTCAATGTCGAGCTTCACCCGCACACGCCCCACCAGCGGTCGCTCGGGATTGAGTTCATCCTCACGGGCGATGGCCATCCGCCTTACCCGCCCCAACACGATCAGGGCATCATCGAGCGAACTCGCGATCTGGCGTTGCTGGCTGGCTTCATCCGTCACCACGTATTTGCCGGCAAGGGCGTGTCGTTCAAGCAAGAGTGTTCGGCGCAGCTCCAGCAATTTTTCGTTCCAGAGGTAGCGTCGAACCTTGTGCACGCGGACGTCGAAGACGAAGCGCAAGGGGATACCACTGGCCACGGCCTCCCGGACCTC
>JBIKOF010000044.1:0-8583 GCA_044358205.1 Gammaproteobacteria bacterium
GGTCATCTTTGCCGATCGCCTGATGTATACCGGCTTCCAGCAGGCGACCCGGGCAGGGGTGTCGATCGGTGTCGATGACATGGTGGTGCCAGACGACAAGCGTCGAATCATCGCGGCCGCCGAAGAAGGTGTGCGCGAAATCGAAGAACAGTATGCGTCGGGTCTTGTGACGACCGGCGAGCGCTACAACAAGGTGGTAGATATCTGGTCGCACACCAACGATCAGGTCGCCAAGGCGATGATGGAAAAGCTTGGCTCGGAGATGGTCGTCGATACCAAGGGTAATGAAGTCCGTCAGGCTTCATTCAATTCCATCTACATGATGGCCGACTCTGGTGCCCGTGGCTCCGCAGCGCAGATTCGACAGCTCGCGGGAATGCGCGGTCTGATGGCCAAGCCCGATGGCTCGATCATCGAGACACCCATCACCGCGAACTTCCGTGAAGGCCTGAACGTTCTCCAGTACTTCATTTCTACACACGGTGCGCGTAAGGGTCTCGCGGATACCGCGCTCAAGACCGCGAACTCCGGCTACCTCACCCGCCGACTCGTCGACGTGGCACAGGATCTGGTGGTCACGGAGCAAGACTGCGGAACCTCAGGCGGTATCCTCATGGCGCCCATGGTCGAAGGGGGCGATGTAGTAGAAGCCCTGCGCGATCGCGTGCTCGGGCGAGTCACCGCGGTTGATGTCTGCCGTCCTGGAACGACCGACATCGTGGTGCCGATGGGCACCCTGCTGGACGAGAAATGGGTCCAGACCCTCGACGACAGTGGGGTGGACGAAGTGCTCGTGCGCTCGCCCATCACCTGTGAAACCCGTTACGGCGTGTGCTGCCAGTGCTACGGACGCGACCTTGCGCGCGGCCATCGGGTGAACGTGGGTGAGGCGGTTGGCGTTATCGCCGCGCAATCCATTGGTGAACCCGGCACCCAGCTTACGATGCGCACCTTCCACATCGGTGGCGCCGCATCTCGTGCAGCGGCTGTCAGCAGTATCGAAGTGAAGTTCGGCGGCAACGTCCGTCTGCACAATTTGAAAGTCCTTCGCCACGAGAACGGGACCTTCATTTCCGTTTCGCGCTCCGGTGAATTTGTGGTGATGGACGAAATCGGTCGTGAACGCGAACGTTACAAGGTGCCCTATGGCGCAACCCTGACTGTGGGCGAGGGTGCCAACGTCAAGCCGGGTCAGAACGTTGCCAACTGGGATCCGCATACGCATCCCATCGTGACCGAAGTGAACGGTGTGGCGCGATTCAAGGACGTGGTCGATGGCGTGACCGTGATGCGCCAGCTCGACGAAATCACTGGCCTTTCGAGCATGGTGGTGACCGATCCCAAGCAGCGTGGATCTTCCGCCAAGGACCTGCGGCCTATGATTCAGCTGGTCGATGCGCAGGGCAAGGAAATCAAGATCCCCGGAACGGAACTCACCGCCCAGTACTTCCTCCCGCCGAACGCCATCATCACGGTGGAAGATGGCGGCCAGGTGAAGGTCGGCGACATTCTCGCCCGTATCCCACAGGAATCCTCCAAGACCCGCGACATCACCGGCGGTCTGCCGCGGGTCGCAGATTTGTTTGAGGCCCGTCGCCCGAAGGAACCGGCCATCCTCGCCGAGGCCAGCGGTACGGTCTCATTCGGCAAGGATACCAAGGGCAAGCAGCGCCTCATTGTCCGTCAGGACAACGGGGAAGAAATCGAAACCCTGATTCCGAAGTGGCGGCATGTGACGGTGTTCGAAGGAGAACATGTCGAGAAGGGCGACGTGATTTGCGACGGCGCTCCCGATTCGCATGACATCCTGCGCCTGAAGGGTGTGCCCGATCTCACGCGCTACGTCGTTAACGAGGTGCAGGAGGTCTACCGCCTGCAGGGCGTGAAGATCAACGACAAGCACATCGAAGTTATCGTGCGTCAGATGCTGCGCAAGGTCGAAGTGGCCGATCCGGGTGACACCCGATACCTGACGGGCGAACAGATCGAAAAAGAACGTTTGCTCGAGGAAAACGACAAGATGGCGACGGAGGGCAAGCGCCCCGCGACCTGTATCCAGCTGCTGCTGGGTATCACAAAGGCGTCTCTTGCCACCGAGTCCTTCATCTCGGCGGCATCGTTCCAGGAAACCACGCGGGTGCTGACAGAGGCATCGGTGACCGGCAAACGGGACGAGCTGCGGGGCCTGAAGGAGAACGTCATCGTGGGCAGGCTGATCCCGGCAGGGACTGGTTTTACCTACCACCACGACAGGCGCAGACAGCGGCGTAAGGGCGCCGATGCTCCTAACTTTGCCTTCACGACGAGCACCTCAGAGTCGGAGTGAGTGAAGATTTGCCCCCCTTGGTGACAAGGGGGGCGCTTTGCCTCACCTAACAAGTCGGAACTGGGGCAAAAGGGCTGGAATTACGTTGACACTCCTGTGAGCGCCTCCCTATAATCCCGCTCCTCCGACAGGCCGGGGCGTCCCGCGCCTGTCGTTTTTTTCGCGCCGTTCGTAACTTCCTGCAGGCTCAGCCCAGAAAGTCCGGTTAGACCTCTCGCCCAACCTTCGGGTACAGGCGTAAGTCACGGGAACGGACGCTCAACAATACGGTTAACTTCACCACGACACTGCGGGCGCCCGCTCGCAGCTATGGGGTGACACGATTCCGGCCCTTGCGGCCGATGCGGTATTGAGATGGCCACAATCAATCAGTTAGTGCGCAATCCCCGGCGTCGTCAGGTCAAGAAAAGTGCGGTTCCCGCGCTGGAAGGCTGCCCGCAAAAGCGCGGCGTCTGCACCCGCGTCTACACCACCACACCGAAAAAGCCGAACTCCGCCTTGCGTAAGGTGGCGCGCGTGCGCCTGACCAACGGTCAGGAAGTCACAACCTACATCGGCGGTGAAGGCCACAACCTTCAGGAGCACTCGGTCATCCTCATCAGGGGTGGCCGCGTCAAGGACCTTCCCGGTGTCCGTTACCACACGGTACGCGGCACCCTCGACACTTCAGGCGTCGGCGATCGTCGCAAGGGCCGTTCCAAATACGGCGCCAAGCGTCCGAAGTCCTGATTTTTCCAAGATCCAATTTCGAGTAGCTGAAGCCTATGTCCAGACGTCGCGTAGCCGCCAAGCGTGAAATCCTGCCGGACCCCAAGTTCGGTGATCAGACCGTGGCCAAATTCATCAACATGCTGATGGATTCCGGCAAGAAGTCCGTGGCCGAAAATATCGTCTATGGCGCGCTCGAGGAAATCGGCAAGCGCGGGCGTGGTGAAGCCATAGACCTGTTCAAGACTGCGCTCGGTAACGTGGAGCCGCGAGTCGAGGTCAAATCTCGCCGCGTGGGCGGTGCCACCTACCAGGTGCCGGTGGAAGTTCGGCCCAATCGCCGCAGCGCGCTCGCAATGCGCTGGATCGTCGACGCAGCCCGCAAGAGAGGCGAGAAGTCCATGGGTCGGCGTCTCGCCGGCGAATTCATGGATGCGTCGGAGAACCGCGGAACCGCGGTCAAGAAGCGCGAAGACACCCACAAGATGGCTGAGGCGAATCGCGCCTTCTCGCATTACCGCTGGTAAACCGGCACCCCGTTACCAGGCGATTCAGAGGAAGACTTACCCGTGGCACGTACGACCCCCATCGAGCGATATCGCAATATTGGAATCGCCGCTCATATCGACGCCGGCAAGACCACAACGACCGAGCGCGTGCTGTTTTATACCGGCCGCTCGCACAAAATCGGCGAAGTCCACGATGGCGCAGCCACCATGGATTGGATGGAGCAGGAGCAGGAGCGTGGGATCACCATCACCTCGGCTGCCACCACCTGTTTCTGGCGGGGTATGGGGAAGCAGTTCCAGGAACACCGCATCAATATCATCGACACCCCCGGCCACGTCGACTTCACCATTGAAGTCGAACGTTCGCTGCGCGTGCTCGACGGCGCCGTCGCTGTATTCTGCGCGGTCGGTGGCGTGCAGCCGCAGTCCGAAACCGTCTGGCGGCAGGCGAACAAGTACGGGGTTCCCCGGCTGGCTTTCGTCAACAAGATGGATCGTGCCGGCGCCAATTTCCTTCGCGTGGTCGAGCAGATGCGCGATCGCCTGGGTGCACGTGCAATCCCCATTCAGCTCCCAATCGGTGCCGAAGACGGCTTCGAGGGTGTCATCGACCTGATCCTCGGGCAGGCGATTTACTGGGAAGAAGAATCCCAGGGGATGAAATTCGAATACCGCGACATCCCGGCGCACATGGTTGAAGAGTGTGCAAAGTGGCGCGAACAAGTCGTGGAAGCCGCTGCGGAAGCCACCGAGGAGATGACCGAAAAATACCTCGAGACCGGCGAGCTCACGATCGAGGAAATCAAGGAAGGTCTGCGCTTGCGCACCATCCGTACGGAAATCGTACCGGTCACCTGCGGATCAGCCTTTAAGAACAAGGGCGTGCAGGCCGTGCTCGACGCTGTTATCGAATTCCTGCCCGCGCCGAACGACGTCGAAGCCATCAAGGGCACACTTGAGGACGGCGAAACAGAAGAGCGCCGCGAAGCCTCAGATCAAGCGCCCTTTGCCGCGCTGGCGTTCAAGATTGCGACAGACCCCTACGTCGGAACCCTGGTGTTCTTCCGCGTGTACTCCGGGGTCCTGACCTCCGGCGACTCGGTGTTCAACCCGGTGAAAGACCGCAAGGAACGCATCGGACGTCTGCTTCAGATGCACGCGAACAGCCGCGAGGAAATCAAGGAAGTTCGCGCCGGCGATATCGCTGCGGCTGTGGGCATTAAGGATGTCACCACGGGCGACACGCTGTGCGACCTCAACAAAATCATCACGCTCGAGCGGATGGAGTTCCCGGAACCGGTCATCTCGGTCGCCGTTGAGCCGAAAACCAAGGCTGACCAGGAAAAAATGGGTCTCGCGCTCCAACGTCTCGCGGCGGAAGATCCCTCATTCCGCGTCGCGACCGATCAGGAATCCGGGCAAACCATCATTTCCGGCATGGGCGAGCTTCACCTCGAAATCATCGTCGACCGCATGCGTCGCGAATTCAAGGTCGAGGCAAACGTCGGCAAGCCGCAGGTTGCTTACCGTGAAACCATTCGCGGTACCGTGGAAAAGCAGGAAGGCAAGTTTGTCCGCCAGAGCGGTGGGCGTGGTCAGTATGGTCACGTGGTCATCAAGCTCGAACCCAACGAATCGGGTAAGGGTTTCGAATTCGTCAATGGCATCGTGGGTGGCGTAATTCCCCGCGAGTACATTCCGGCCGTGCAAAAGGGCATCGAAGAGCAGCTGAACAACGGTGTGCTCGCTGGATATCCGGTGGTCGACGTCAAAGTGACGTTGCTCGATGGCTCGTATCACGAGGTGGACTCGAACGAAATGGCGTTCAAGATCGCCGGCTCCATGGCCTTCAAGGAAGCCACCGCCAAAGCCAAGCCAGTGCTCCTCGAGCCTGTGATGGCGGTCGAAGTCGTCACCCCGGAGGATTACGTGGGCACCGTGAACGGCGATCTCAATCGTCGACGCGGCATGCTCGAAGGGGCGGAAGACTCACCGGCCGGACGGCTTATCAAGTGCCAGGTGCCGCTGTCGGAGATGTTCGGGTATTCCACCGATCTCCGTTCGGCGACGCAAGGCCGCGCGACATACACGATGGAATTTTCCAAGTATGTCGAGGCACCGAAGAGCGTGGCAGAGACCATCGCCAAGCGCTCCTGATTGAACAAAACAACCGTCAACCCCGTTTGAAGAGGAATTGACAACAATGTCCAAGGGTAAATTTGAACGTACGAAGCCGCATGTGAACGTGGGGACGATTGGCCACGTTGATCACGGGAAGACGACGCTGACGGCGGCGTTGACGGTCGTGACATCGCAGAAGTTTGGTGGCGAGGCGAAGGCCTACGATCAGATTGACAACGCACCGGAAGAACGCGAGCGCGGGATTACGATTGCGACGTCGCACGTGGAGTACGAAAGTGACAACCGTCACTACGCGCACGTGGACTGCCCCGGCCACGCGGACTACGTGAAGAACATGATCACGGGTGCGGCGCAGATGGACGGAGCGATTCTGGTGTGTTCGGCGGCTGACGGCCCGATGCCGCAGACGCGTGAGCACATTCTGCTGGCGCGTCAGGTGGGCGTTCCGTACATCGTGGTTTACCTGAACAAGGCAGACATGGTTGACGACGCGGAGCTGCTTGAGCTGGTGGAAATGGAAGTTCGTGAGCTGCTGTCGCTGTACAAGTTCCCGGGTGACGATACGCCGGTGGTGATTGGCAGCGCGCTGAAGGCGCTTGAGGGCGACACGAGCGACATCGGCATTCCGTCGATCTGGAAGCTGATTGGGGCGATGGACGAATACATTCCGTTGCCTGAGCGTCCGGTGGACATGCCGTTCCTGATGCCGATTGAAGACGTGTTTTCGATTTCTGGTCGAGGCACGGTGGTCACGGGTCGCGTTGAGCGCGGCATCGTGAAGGTGAGTGAGGAAGTTGAGATTGTGGGCATTCGTGACACGGTGAAGACGACGTGCACGGGTGTTGAGATGTTCCGCAAGCTGCTGGACGAGGGTCGCGCGGGCGACAACGTTGGGATATTGCTGCGTGGGACGAAGCGCGAAGACGTGGAGCGCGGACAGGTGCTGTGCAAGCCGGGTTCGGTGAAGCCGCATTCGCACTTTGAGGCTGAGGTATACGTGCTGTCGAAGGAAGAGGGCGGACGACATACGCCGTTTTTCAACAACTACCGGCCGCAGTTTTACTTCCGCACGACGGACGTGACGGGTGCGGTGGAGTTGCCGAGCGGGATTGAGATGGTGATGCCTGGAGACAACGTGAAGATTCAGGTGAAGCTGATCAACCCGATTGCGATGGAAGAAGGCCTGCGGTTCGCGATTCGCGAAGGCGGGCGTACCGTCGGCGCCGGCGTCGTGGCCAAGATCCTCGACAAGTAAGACAGAAACGAACGGTTGTCCTGTGGCCCGATGCACAGGCTGACGGAAACAGGACAAGCCAAGGGTTAAAGATATGAATCAACAGGTCATCAGGATACGTCTCAAGGCTTTCGACCATCGACTGATTGATCAGTCGACTCGGGAGATCGTGGACACCGCCAAGCGCACCGGCGCGCAGATCCGCGGCCCCATTCCGTTGCCGTCGAAGCACGAGCGTTTCACCGTATTGACCTCGCCGCACGCCAATAAGGACGCCCGGGATCAGTACGAAATTCGCACACACAAGCGCCTGCTTGACATCGTCAATCCCACCGACAAAACCGTGGACGCGCTGATGAAGCTCGACCTCGCGGCGGGCGTTGACGTGCAGATCAAACTCAGCTGATTCGACTGAGGCAGAACACATGGCATTAGGACTCATCGGTATCAAGCGGGGCATGACCCGGGTCTACAAAGACGACGGCTCTGCCGTCCCGGTCACCGTCATCGAAGTCGACCCCAACCGGGTCACGCAGGTTAAATCGGCTAACCGCGACGGCTACGATGCCGTGCAGGTCACCGCCGGCACCTGCCACCGTAACCGCATCAACAAGCCGGACGCGGGCAACTTCGCAAAGGCCTCCGCCGACGTCGGCCGCGGTCTGTGGGAATTCAGACTGGAATCAGGCGAGGGCGCCGAGCTCGCGCCCGGTGCGGAAGTGAAGGTCGACTTGTTCAGCGAAGGGCAGATTGTGGATGTAACCGGCATCACCATCGGCAAGGGCTTCGCCGGCACCATCAAGCGCCACAACTTTAGTATGGGCGATGCGACCCACGGTAACTCGCTGTCGCACCGGGCCCCGGGCTCGATCGGCCAGCGCCAAACGCCTGGTCGGGTCATCAAGGGCAAGCGCATGTCGGGACACATGGGCGACGTGCAGCGCACGACTCAGCGTTTGCAGATCGTGCGTATCGACACCGAGCGCAACCTCCTCATGATCAAGGGTGCCGTCCCCGGTGCCAAGGGCGGTGACGTGTTCGTCAAGCCCACCGTCAAGAAACGCAAGAGCGAACAGGGCTGAGGCGTATGGAACTTGCAATTCATTCTTTCGCGAGTGGCGGCAACGCCGGTTCGCTGGCGCTCGACGATAACGTCTTTGCGCAGCCATACCGGGAAGCGCTAGTCCACCAGGTTGTGACCGCTTACTTTGCTGCCGCCCGTGCGGGCACGAAGGCACAGAAGACTCGGGCCGAGGTCAGCGGCGGCGGTGCCAAGCCCTGGAAGCAGAAGGGTATGGGACGTGCGCGCGCCGGTACCACCCGTGGCCCACTTTGGCGGACTGGCGGTCGGGCATTTGCTGCGCGCCCACGTTCATACGTCCAAAAAGTGAACCGCAAGATGTACCGCGGCGCACTGTGCTCGATTCTTTCTGAACTCATCCGTCAGGACCGCCTCATCGTGGTGGATAACCTCGATATGCAGGAAGCAAAAACCAAAGCGCTCATCGCGACGCTCGGGCATTTCAACTTGCAGGACGTGTTGCTGGTGTCGGAAGACGTGACCGAGGCGCTCTACCTGTCTGCTCGCAACCTGCACTGGGTTGGGTTGGCAGATGTAGAGGCGGTTGATCCCGCACTGCTTATCTCATTTGCCAAGGTAGTGG
>JBIKOF010000045.1:0-8549 GCA_044358205.1 Gammaproteobacteria bacterium
TCGCCAACTGCACGGTAGAAATACTTCAGTGCACCGCCCAGGGCGTACGCAGCGCCCGAGTGTTCCTCCCCGGTTCAAACACGGAGGCCAAGGGCGACAGCTGATTGGGCCATGCGTACATCGGCTCTGGCGCCTCGGACATTCGGGGGTAACGCCTGCGGCGGCCGCGCGGCAAACCGGGTCTGGCGTTCATGACCTGAAGCGCAACCGGTAAAGCACGGTTCGATCAAACCTCTCCCAGCGCATCGCTGAGCCGGCTGACAGGCACCACTTCCAATCCTTCGGGCAAACTCTTCGGCACATTGGCGCGCGGCACGATGGCGCGTCTGAAACCGTGCTTGGCCGCCTCGCGCAGTCGCTCTGGTCCGCCCTGGACGGGCCTGACCTCCCCGGCCAGACCAATCTCGCCAAACACCACCAGATCAGAGGCAAGAGGGCGATCGCGCAGGCTTGAGAGCACCGCCATCACGATGGCGAGATCACCCGCGGTTTCAGTGAGGCGGACACCCCCCACGATGTTAGCGAACACATCGCACCCTGCCGTTGCCACGCCGCCATGGCGGTTGAGCACGGCGAGTAGCATCGACAGACGATTCTGATCGAGTCCCACCGTGACCCGTCGGGGATTGCCCAAGGCGCTCGGGTCGACCAGTGCCTGAACTTCCACCAGCAGCGGTCGTGTCCCCTCGCGGGTAACCAGCACCACGCTGCCAGGCACGGGCTGGTCGTGGCGCGACAGGAGCATGGCCGAGGGATTGCTGACCTCCCGCAATCCCCCATCGGTCATGGCAAAGACACCCAGTTCGTTCACAGCGCCGAAGCGGTTCTTGAAAGCGCGCACGAGGCGATAGCGGCCGCTGACCTCGCCCTCGAAGTACAGCACTGCATCGACCATGTGCTCGAGTACCCGTGGGCCCGCGAGGGCACCATCCTTGGTGACATGGCCAACCAGGTAGATGGCGGTGCGGGTTGCCTTGGCGAAGCGCACGAGCTGGGCGGCGCATTCACGGACCTGAGCCACGCTGCCCGGCGCCGATTGAAGGGCGCTGGTGTACAAGGTCTGGATTGAATCAATCACCATCACTTGCGGTCGCTCGGTGGTGGCGAGCGAGAGAATGCGTTCGATCTCGGTTTCGATGAGAAGCCGCAGCGCGCCGGTCGGCAGTTTCAGGCGTTCGGCACGCAGGGCAATCTGGCTGGAGGATTCCTCGCCACTGACGTAAAGCGCGCGGATACGTCCACTTCCAGCTTCGGAGGCGAGACTCTGCAGCAGCAAGGTGGATTTTCCGATCCCCGGGTCCCCGCCCAGTAAGACCACCGAGCCTTCGACCAGCCCTCCACCCAGCACCCGGTCGAACTCTGAAAGTCCGGTTGGCAGACGCGGGGCTTCGGCAGGATTGACGTCGGCCAGCGCGATGATGCGTGGCGCCTCTCCACTGTAGGAGACATGACGCGCGCTGACAGGCGCAGTCGGTGCAGCAACGGTTTCGACCAGACAGTTCCAGTTGCCGCAATCAGGGCATTGCCCGGTCCACTTGGGGTGTTGGGCCCCGCACTGCTCGCACTGGTACAGGCGACGCGGCGCCTTCACGGAGTGCGCTGCACGAACTGTGCGCGCATTCGCATGCGGCACAGAAGTTCGTAGGGGATGGTGCCGGCAGCGCGGGCGATTTCTTCCACGGGCAGTCCATCGCCCCACAGCACCACCGGGTCGCCGATTCTGGCGTCCGGAATGGCGCGCAGATCCACCGCCATCATGTCCATGGAGCATTCGCCTATGACCTGGGCACGGGTACCGTTGACGAGAACCGGCGTGCCAGTTGCGGCATGCCGCGGATAACCGTCCGCGTAGCCGAAAGCCACGACGCCGACGGGCATGCGTTCCGGGCAGACGTAGCCGCGTCCATAGCCCACGCTGCCTCCGGCCTCCACTTCGCGCACGGAAATGAGCGAAGAAACAACGGTCATCGCTGGCCGCAAACCAAGCGCTCGCGCGCTCGTCTCGGCAAACGGGGACACGCCGTAGAGCATCAGTCCGGGTCTCACCCAATCGCCGTGCACACCGGGCCACGCGAGGACGCCGCTCGAGTTAGCGCAACAGTGCTCGTTGGATCTACCCTCTGCGACGGCAAGAAATTGCGCCATCTGGGTTTCCACACTGGCGTCACCGCGCAGGTGCGCGCTCGCGAAATGGGTCATCAGGCGCAGCCGCCTGCCGGGTCTTTCAAGCTGGGCAATGACCTCCGCAACCTCATCAGGGGCAAAGCCGAGACGATGCATGCCGGTGTCGATCTTGATCCACAGCGGCACGGGATCGGGATGAGCGGCAAACATGCGAACCTGCACCGGGTTGTGCACCACGGACTCCAGCCGGTGCACAGAAATCTCCGGCAATTCCTGCGCTTCGAAAGGCCCTTCCAGCAGCACTACCGGTTGGGTGATCGCGGCATCGCGCAGGCGGATCGCCTCTTCGATGGAGGCGACGCCGAAGGCGTCGGCGTCTTCCAGCGCGCGCGCCACACGTACGAGGCCATGACCGTAACCGTCTGCCTTCACGATCGCCATCACCCGTCGCCCGGGCGCATGCAGGCGAACCTGATGCAGATTGGCCCGTACCGCCTGAGGGTCGAAGATGACGCGCGCCGGGCGCGTCATGCGCGGTCCCCGCCATAGCCATCGTGGGCCAGATTCTCGAAGGTGGTGTATTCGCCAAAGAAGCGCAGCTTGCGCGTGCCGATGGGACCGTTGCGCTGCTTGCCAATGATGATTTCCGCGACGCCCTTGTCGGGACTGTCTTCGTTATAGACCTCGTCGCGGTAGATGAACATGATGAGGTCGGCATCCTGCTCGATGGCACCCGATTCGCGCAGATCTGACATCACGGGACGTTTGTCGCTGCGCTGTTCCAAACTGCGGTTGAGCTGCGAGAGTGCAATCACCGGCACCTCGAGCTCTTTGGCCAAGGCCTTCAGAGAGCGGGAGATTTCCGAAATTTCGGTGGCACGGTTCTCAGTGTTGCCGGGGACCTGCATCAGCTGCAGGTAATCGATGACGACCATCCCAATGCCATGCTCGCGCGCCAGCCGGCGGCAGCGCGCACGCAGGTCACCCGGCGTCAGGGCTGGGGTGTCGTCAATGAAAAGCTTGACCTCGGACAGCACACCCACGGCGTGGGTCAATCTTGGCCAGTCATCGTCGGCCAGCTTGCCGGTTCTTACCTTGTGCTGATCGATGCGACCGATGGAAGAGATCATACGCAGGGCAAGCTGCTCGGCCGGCATTTCCATGCTGAACACCGCCACTGCAGTGCCCTCCTTCACCGCCGCATTCTGCGCGATGTTGATGGCAAAGGCGGTTTTTCCCATGGAGGGCCGGCCCGCGACGATGATGAGATCGGAGGGCTGCAGACCTGAGGTCATGCCGTCGAGTTCGTAGTAGCCGGTGGCCACACCTGTAATGGGGTTGTCCTGCTGGAACAGCTGGTCGATGCGATCGAGCGCCTTCATCAACAGGTCGCGCATGGGCTGGAAACCCTTGCGCCCGCGAGATTCCCGCTCGGCAATCTGGAAGACCGTGCGCTCCGCGGAATCGATGAGCTCGTTCGTCGATCGGCCCTCCGTCCGAAACCCACTCTCGGCGATGTCAGTCCCCGCCCGGATGAGGGCCCGCAGCACGGCGCGGTCGCGCACGATGCCCGCGTACGCGGCGATGTTGGCAGCAGTGGGCGTGTTGTCGGCCAGCTGCGCGAGATAGGCCAGTCCCCCGCAGCTTTCGAGCAGGCTGTGCGTGTCTAGCCACTCGGCCAGCGTGACAATGTCGTAGGGCTTGCCGTCGTTGGCCAGCGACTCGATCGCGCGAAAGATGTTGGCGTGATCGCGCCGGTAGAAATCGGCGTCGGTCAGCTTGTCTGATACCTGGACCCAGGCATCGTTATCGAGCATGAGCCCGCCGAGGACCGACTGCTCGGCCTCGACGGAGTGCGGCGGGACTCGCAGGGATTCGATGCTGCGGTCTGCAGCATCGAGGCGCGGAGATGACTCGGTGGCCATATCCCGCAGCGTAACAGCGGGCTGTCGGGCGAAGCCCGAATCAGCTGCCCTGACCGGCTCCCGGGCCGGTGATCACCACGGCCACTGGCACCGCGATGTCGGCGTGCAAATCGATTTCGACGATATGGCGGCCGAGGTTGCGCAATGGACCGCTCGCAAGACGCACCTCACGCTTGGCGATTTCGTGGCCCGCAGCCTCGAGCGCCGCGCAGATTTCTGTGACGCCCACGGAACCATACAACCGGCCTTCATTGCCCGCCTTCGCCACGATCGTGACTTCGAGCTCGCGCATGGATTCCGCGCGATGGGTGGCACGGCCAAGGGCATCGGCCTGAGCTTTCTCCAGCTCGGCGCGTTGCGCTTCGAAGCGGGCGACATTGTCCGCGGTGGCCGGCACAGCCTTCTTACGCGGTACGAGGTAGTTGCGGCCGTAACCGGGACGCACCTTCACCTTGTCCCCGAGCTTGCCGAGGTTGTGGATCTTTTCGAGGAGAATGACTTCCATCGTACGTACCTTTGCAAAAATTCTGTCGTCTATCGTTGACCATCGGCAGGATCAGGCCTGTCCCGAGGTGTCCTCCGGCTTTTGCGGAACTTGCACGCGCAGCCGTCTGTAATCCTTGTACCGATCACTGATCCCGATACCCGCGAGCACCAGTACCACCAACTGCGGCAGGGCAATGAACAGGGCATAGAACCCCCACGCCCAGAGCCAGTGCATGCCGGCAAGCATTCGCCCGTGCATGACGGCCAATCCCTGCCAGCTGAATACCATCAACATCAGCAGGAGCAGGTCATCGAGCAGGCCGACGGGCTTACCCGACAACCGCCCCAATATACTCGCCAAAGCCACCAGCGCACCCGCAGCCCAAGCACCGGTGGGCAGGCTGAGCGCCCTGAATTCGCTTCGGAACCCACCGGGGTTATACAACCCGGCCTGCCAGTAGCGACCCAGCATCAGCATCGAGCCCAGCATCACGTAGAGCATGGCAAGCGAGGCTTCGTGCATCATGCCGCCGTACAGCGTGAGCTGCTGGGAGGTCAGAAACTGCCCCCCCTGCGCCTCGATACCCTCATTGAGAGCGCGCAAACGCGATGTCCAGAACTCATCGACGTCGCTTACGCCGAGACGCATTGCCGTCGCGTAGCCCGCCGTCCAGATACCAAGTACCAGCACTGCGGTGCCTTGGCGTCCCGCGGTGCGCAGCACGACCGAGGCCGACCACACGGCGAGCCAGAGTCCGCCGATAGTCCAAACAGCGGGACCCACTCTACCGCTGAGCCCCAACACAGCCGCCCCAAGTAGCGCCGCCGCACCTGCCAGTACCCTGAATCCGCCGACCGGTCCCTGCCGAAGGGTCACCAGCGCCACGAGCGCGCCGCTGATGAACAACGCCGGCCCGAAGGGCAGTGCCAGCAATCCCGTCACCGAAATCGCGAGGATGGCGATCCAGGGACCGCGCATCGTCAGTCGGGCTAGCCTCAACAACATGGCCGTCGCTCCCGCTGGCGGGAGCCCGAACTCAGTGCGAGTCGCTGTACGGAATGAGCGCCAGGAACCGCGCACGCTTGATAGCGATCGCGAGTTGCCGCTGGTAGCGCGCCTTGGTTCCGGAAATGCGGCTCGGGACGATCTTGCCGTTCTCGGCGATATTCGCCTTGAGCGTGTTCAGATCCTTGTAATCGATTTCGACGACGCCCTCTGCCGTGAATTTGCAGAACCGACGACGACGGAAATGTCTCGAACCGCCCCCACGCGGTTTCGGCTTGGACGGTCTCATTACGCTTCCTCCGTGGCAGCGGCCGCCGGTGCGGCCTCATCAGCAGTGCCCGCGGCGGCCTGGTGGCGGCTGCGGCGCTCGTTCTCACGCTCTTCCTGCTCGTCCTTCGCGCGGGCCATGTGAGAAGGCTCGGTGACTGCGGCATCGCGGCTGACCGTGAGGTGACGCAGGACGGCATCGTTGAAGCGGAATGCACTGGTGAGTTCGTTCAGGGTAGGCCCGTCGCACTCGATATTCATGAGCACGTAGTGGGCCTTGTGGACCTTGGAGATGGGATAAGCCAACTGGCGCCGGCCCCAGTCCTCGAGGCGGTGGATGCGACCACCGGTGCCCTGAATCATGCTCCGGTAGCGGTCAATCATGGCGTTGACCTGTTCGCTCTGGTCAGGGTGGACCAGAAACACTACTTCATAGTGTCTCACTGAGACTCCTCATGGTTTGGCAGCCTCCCGACAGACGGTGAGGCAAGGAGTTGCGGAAAAAGGAGCGCGATGATACGCGGCGCGGCGCGGGCCTGTAAAGGCGGCCTGGCGCCCGGACCGAGCTTAGCGCGCTCCCTGCTGGCGGAGGGTTTCGAACAGGCAGACGGCGGCGGCTGTGCCCAGGTTCAGGCTTTCCACCGAGCCGCGCATGGGGATGCGCGCGAGGTAGTCACAGGTCTCGCGGGTGAGTCGCCGCAGGCCAGCGCCCTCCCCGCCGATGACCCACACCAGCGGACGCGCGAGGTCGAGGTCGAAGAGAGTCTCCTGCGCATCCCCGCTTGCACCCACCACCCACAGACCGGCAGCCTTGAGTGACTCGAGGGCCCGCACCAGATTGGTCACTGTGATCAGGGGTACGGTATCGAGCGCTCCGCTTGCAACTTTGGCCACGACCGAGGTGAGGCCGACGGAACGGTCGCGGGTGATCAGGATGCCCTGCACACCCGCCGCATCGGCCAGCCGCAAGGCCGCGCCCAGATTGTGCGGATCCTGAATCTGATCGATTGCGAGCACGAGCGGCGCTGGATTCGGCTTGATGCGCTGTTCGAGCCAATCCTCGAAGGCCAGCGCTGCCGGTGCACGGCGGCGCACGACGATGCCCTGATGCGCGCCCGAACCGGCGAGTCGATCGAGGGTCGCCACCGGAACGCGCTGAACGCTCAGGCCAGCGGTGCCGGCCCGTTCGAGCAGATCTGCCAGACCCTCAGACAGGGTGCCGTCCCGCATCCAGCATTCGAGCACAGCGTCCGGCGCCTGCCCGAGCACCGCATTGACGGCGTGCAGGCCATAGCAGAGCAACCCTCGCGCCTCAGGCGCAGCCTCGGGTTTGCGCGCCATCAGGACTTGCGCCCCCGCCGACCCTGACGCGGCTTCCCGCCGCTCACCGGCAAGGTGAAATCGATCCTGCGTTCGTCGAGATCGACCCGCGCCACGATTACCTCGAGGCGCTGACCCAAGCGGTATTCGCGATGACTGCGCTTGCCCACCATCCGATGCCCAACCGGGTCGAAGTGGTAGTAATCATCGGGCAGCGAGGTCACGTGCACGAGCCCTTCCACGAAACTTTCCTCGAGTTGTACGAACAGGCCGAAGCTCGTCACCGCGCTCACCATGCCGGGCAAGCGCTCGCCCACCCTGTCCTGCATGTACTCGCACTTGAGCCAGGCGACCGCGTCCCGGGTGGCGTCATCGGCGCGGCGTTCGGTCATGGAACAGTGTTCGCCCAGCGCCACCAGATCGTCGGCCGGCGCAGGGGCTCGCAGCAGTTGGGCTTTGAGCGCGCGATGGATGAGCAGATCCGGGTAGCGCCTGATCGGTGAGGTGAAGTGGGCATAGGCTTCCAGCCCCAAACCGAAGTGGCCCACATTTTCGGGGCTGTACACGGCAAGCTTGAGGCTGCGCAGCAGCACGGTCTCGATGAGGTGCCGGTCTGGCCGGGCACGCGCCGCATCCAGCACCCGCGCGAAGTCACGCGCGTCCGGGGCATCACCGCCTCCCAGCATCAAGCCGACACTGCCGAGGAATTGGCGCAAGGCCTCGATGCGTTCTCCCTCCGGGACTGCGTGCACGCGGAACATGGCAGGCCGGCGATGCCGAATGAGATGTTCGGCGGCCGCCACATTGGCCGCGATCATGAACTCCTCGATGAGCCGGTGGGCATCGTTACGTGGCCGGGTTTCCACCCGCTCGATCTTGCGCGCCTCGTTGAAAATGAATTTGGGCTCGAGGGTGTCGATATCCAAGGCTCCGCGCGCTTCGCGCTGCGCCCGCAGGCAGCGATAGAGCTCGTAGGCCACAAGCACCTGCCGCTCCGGCGCATCGCCCGGCCATGTTGGGTCGGGCTTTTCAAGCCATGGCGCGACCTCTTCGTAGATGAGGCGCGCACGGGAGCGAATCACCGCATTGAAAAAGCGAAACTTGCCGCGCACCCCGGCTTCGTCGTAACGCAACTCGCAGACCATCGCGAGTCTGTCCACGTCGGGATTGAGCGAGCAGATCCCGTTGGACAGCTGCTCCGGCAACATCGGAATGACCCGCGCCGGGAAGTAGACCGATGTGCCGCGTTCTCGCGCGGCCGCATCGAGCACGGTTTCGGGTTGTACGTAATGGGCAACGTCGGCGATAGCCACCTGGAGAACGTAGCCGCTGCGCGTGCGGCGGCAATGGATGGCGTCGTCGAAATCCCGCGCGTCCACACCATCGATGGTGACGAACGGAAGATGACGCAGATCCTCTCG
>JBIKOF010000046.1:0-8545 GCA_044358205.1 Gammaproteobacteria bacterium
ACCGACTTCATCGAGCATGCGGAAGGCCAGCGACTTCAATTTCTCCATATCGAGCGACATGCGACTCCCCTTTCCGTTTTCTCTTGAGCTCCGCCCAGTGAATTTCAGTCGAGGAAGCGCAGGGCACTGTCGCGTCCTGCGGCGAGATTCGCGCGATGTTCGGCAAAATTCAGCATGCCGAAAAGGTTCTCTCCGGCCTGAATGCGGGCAATGACAGCGCGCTCGCGGGCTTCGATGGCCTCCGCTGCTGGCAAAAGTATGGCAAGTTCGGCGGGACTGGCCACCACGATGCCATCGTCATCGCCAAGAAGAATATCGCCCGGCACGACCTGCACACCCCCGCAGTTCACAGGCACCTGCGTGGGCTGCAACTGGCGCAAGGTACCGGCAAGCGGGGTCTGGCTGCGCGCGTAGACCGGCATCGCGAGCTGACGCAGCGTGACCACGTCCCGCACGGGACCGTCAACCACGATCCCGGCGAGGCCCCGGCGCACCGCTTCCAGGGAAAACAGCTCACCGAGCACGGCACGACGACTTCCGCGGGTGTCGACAACCAACACCTCTCCGGGCTGGGCTTCGTCCAAAGCCACCATCACGCTCATGAAGTCCTCACGCGCGACCACCGTGCGCGCGGGCCCCAACAATTTGCCGCCGGGATTCAGTCGCCGCAGGCCGGCATCCATCACCCGCATGCCCTTGTCGGCATCGGCCAGATGGGACGCTTCGATTTGCCGCAGGCGGCCGAGCAGATCGGGGGTCGGCATGAGGGAGCTCCGCTGAACTTGGAAGTCCAGTGTAACCGAGCCAAGGAAGTCCACAGAGAGGATCCCCCGCAGCTCGGGTTTCCCGGTATGGTGACGGCATTGGAAGGTGGGATGAAGCCGGTGCTGACAGAACCCGCGGTCAAGGATCTCGTGCTGGTCGGCGGTGGTCATACGCACCTGACCGTGCTGAAACGATTTGGAATGCATCCAGTGCGAGGCTTGCGCCTGACGCTCGTCAGCCGCACGAGTCAGTCGCCTTACTCGGGCATGCTGCCGGGATACATCGCAGGGCACTACACGCGCGAGCAGATGCACTTCGATCTCTGGGCGCTTTGTCGATTCGCAGGCGCACGCTTCGTGCACGCCGAAGTCGACGGACTCGACCCCGGTGCGCGCCAGCTGCACCTGAAGGATCGACCAGCCCTCGAATTTGATTTCCTGTCCATCAACACCGGCGCTACACCGACCTTGCCGGATGCGCCTGGTGTGCCTGCCTGGCTCACGCCGGTTAAACCCATCGATGCATTCAGTCCGCGCTTCGATGCTTTGCTCGCACGCGTCGCGGCCCGCCACAAGCCGAGTCGCATTGGCGTGGTGGGGGGGGGCGCCGGTGGGGTCGAACTCCTTCTTGCCGTTCGGCATCGCCTTCACCGCCTCTTTGCAGAGATAGGTCGCGCTCCGGCGGAGCTGTCTTTCCATCTGATCACCGCGGGCGCCGACGTGCTCGAATCTCACAACGCCCGCACCCGCGCACGCTTCCACACCGAATTGCAGCGTCAAGGTGTGATCACCCACACGGGGATGCGCATCATCAGCTTCGAGGGTGAGCACCTGACAGCAGCTGACGGCCGCTCGATAGCACTCGACGAAGTGCTGTGGGTAACCCAGGCCGCCCCCGCGCCGTGGTTTCGGCAGTCTGGTCTTGCCGTCGATGAGGGTGGGTTCTTGCGCGTGGGTCTTGACCTCCAGGTCGAGAATGCGCCCAACATTTTTGCCGCCGGGGACTGCGCTGCAGTTCGCGATCATCCCCGCCCCAAGGCGGGTGTCTATGCCGTGCGTCAGGGGCCGCTGCTTGCCGACAACCTCTACCGCGCGGTGATGGGCAAGCGCCTCCGACGCACGGCCCCGCAAACCAAGGCCCTGAGCCTCATCGCCACCGGGCCTCGGCAGGCGGTGGCTTCACGTGGGCGCTGGTGTTTTTCGGGTGCATGGGTGTGGCGCTGGAAGGACTTCATAGACCGACGCTTCATGCAGGCTTTTCAGACACTGCCCGTTATGCCCGCCGCTGTCAGGCGCCGCGCCTCCGGCACACTTGCCAGTGAACTCGCAAGTGTGGGGGCCGATGAACCGCGCTGTGGCGGGTGTGGCGCGAAGGTTGCCGCCAACGTTCTCGCCGCAGCCCTGCCCATGATTCCGACGGCAGCGGGCCCCCTGCGGCATGACGATGCTGCAGTCACCCGTACCCCTGAAGGGCAGGTGGCGGTGCACAGCATCGATGGCTTCCGGAGTTTCGTGGGTGATCCTTTTGTGTTCGGTGCAATCGCCGCCGCCCATGCCCTATCTGATCTCTATGCCGTGGGGGCCAGGCCGCACAGTGCGCTGGCCTATCTCACACTGCCGCTCAATGGCGAGGCCTTGATGCGGCGCGATCTCACGCAACTCATGGCCGGAATCCTGTCGGTACTGGAACGGGATGGCGCCACACTCATCGGAGGTCATACGGCAGAGAGCGCTGAGCTGTCCGCAGCGCTCGCGGTACAGGGCCACGCCGAGCCGGCACGCCTGTGGCACAAGGACACACCCCAGGCGGGCGATGCGCTCATTCTTACCCGCCCGCTTGGTACAGGGATCCTGCTCGCAGGCTTGATGCAGGGCGCGGTCCCGGGCCGTGCAATCGATCCCCTGCTGGCAAGCCTGCGAGAGACGAATGCCAACGCTGCGCGCGCGATGTCCGCCTTCGATATCCATGCCGCGACCGACGTCACCGGTTTCGGGTTGGCAGGTCATCTCGCCGAGATGCTGCGACGCGGGGGACTGGTCGCGCATTTGGAACCGGACGCCCTGCCAATTTATGGCGGCGCCAAAGAAGCGGCGGCGCGCGGTGTGCGCAGCAGCCTGCACGCGCACAACGCGCATCTACCGTCCACCATCGTGCTCGAGGAGTCCCCCGTGACACGAGACACGTTGCCTTTGCTTTTTGATCCGCAAACGTCGGGAGGGCTGCTGCTCGCGTTGCCAGCCACCGAGGCGACTGCCTGTCTGGCTGCCCTGCATCGTGTCGGCTGCACCGATGCCCGACGCATCGGTGAGCTGCACGTCGCCCCCTGAAGCCACGCTTGCGGGGTCGAGCGCGGCGCTTCTATAGTCGCGCGCAACTGCGCCGCATGTGGCGGCAGGCCCCCGATTGAATCGAAAGGAAACCCATGGCCCTTCAAGATCGTCTCGACTCGCTGCTGTCACGCGCCATCGCTGCCGGTGACGTTCCCGGTCTCGTGGCTGTGGTCGGCGACCGCGCCGGCACCCGCTATGCGGCCGGGTTCGGCGTGCGTGCACTTGGCGGAAATTCCCCCATGACCCCGGATACTGTGGTGTGGCTGGCCTCGATGACCAAAGCCATTACCGCAACCGCTGCCCTGCAGCAGGTCGATGCCGGTCGCCTCGCGCTGGATGCGCCGGCGGCTGACATCATGCCGGAGCTCGAGAGGGCGCAAGTGCTGGAAGGCTTCGATGACAGTGGCGCGCCGCGCCTGCGTCCGCTGAAGAACACGATCACCTTGCGCAATCTTCTGTCCCATACCGCGGGGTTCGGCTACGAGTTCTCCAACGCCAACCTCGCCCGCTACATGCAGTATGCCGGCACGCCGAGCATTCTGGCCTGCGCCCGTGGGGCGCTGGATACCCCAACGATGTTCGAACCCGGCGCGCGTTGGGAATATGGTGTGGGCATCGACTGGGCCGGCCTGATGGTGGAGAAAGTCACCGGCAAGTCGCTGGGGAACTACCTGAAGGACCACCTGTGCGGTCCGCTTGGGATGCCGGATACCGCCTTCAACCTCACCGACACCATGCGTGCGCGCCTCTCAGGAATGCATGCCCGCGCGCCGGAGGGTCAGCTCACCCCCATGCCCTTCGAGATGCCGCAGCACCCGGATTTCGAGATGGGCGGCGGTGCACTATACGGAACGGCGCTCGATTACCTGCGATTCATGCGCATGATCCTCAATGGTGGCGAGCTCGACGGCGTGCGCGTGCTGAAAGAAGAAACAGTGCGCGAAATGCTGCGCGACCAGTGTCCCGGGCTCGGCTGTGGCTTCATGAAGTCCATCGCGCCCGAAATTTCCCACGACGCGGAGTTCTTCCCTCCGGAGGATTGCGGCTGGGGCCTCAGCTTCCTGCTCAGTCGCAAATCGGTCCCCGGCGGGCGCAAGGCCGGCAGTGTTGCCTGGGCGGGTCTGTCGAACGTTTATTACTGGATCGATCCCGCCTCGGGCGTGTGCGCCATGCTGGGCGCACAGTTACTGCCATTCTTCGACCCGAAAACGCTTGAAGTGCTTAAGGCCTTCGAACGCGAAATCTACGCGTGAGCCCCGATACCCCGGCCCGGCGTGTGCCCGATGAGGGTAACGATGCGCCAGTCGGGGGTCCGGCGCAGGATGTAGGTCGCCCCCAGAGTTTCGATGATGCGGCCATCGGCCGCCAAGCGGCGCCAGCACATACTGGCGAGTGCAAGTCCCGCACCCAGATCGCGGAACTCAAAATCCGAATAAACCGAACGGGCGAAACCTGCCTCACGCAGCCGGGCAGCCAATGGTAGGAAAAACTGCTCGAAACCTGCCGCGTCTGTAATGGCTACGGAACCGCCTTCCATGACCACCTGAGCCGGCAAGGCGTAAAGGTCGCGAAAACGCGCCAAGTCTAGCGCACTGAAAGCGCTGGCCAGTTCATTAAACACCGCGCGCAATGCCTGTTCCATCTCACTCCCCTTGCATATGGTCGTGCGTCCGCAAACCTGACTGGCGGCGCTCCCTAATCATTGCATGCAGTGGAGGGGAAAGTATCGCAGCCGCGCACGTAGTCGATCACGGCGCTACACTCCAAAGGTGCTGAACCACTGGAGACCGCCATGCTCCTTGCCGTCCTTGCAATCAACTCCATCCTTGTGGTTGCCGCAGTGCTGGTGCATTACGAACTCCTCTACCAGATGGCACACCTGACGCCACATCTGCACATCCCGCACCGATATCGGGTGCTTACCGGTGTGCTTGCCGTCATCGTCGCCCATGTGATCGAAATCTGGCTGTTTGCGGGGGGATATTTCCTGATGCACGCCGTGGGCAATATGGGCGATCTCCATGGCTTCGGAGTCGAAGTAACCCTGCTCGAGTGCAGCTATTTTTCGTTCACCACCTTTACCACGCTCGGCTATGGCGATGCCTATGCCACTGGCTGGCTGCGCTCCACGACGGGACTCGAAGCGCTCACCGGTTTCGTGCTGATTACATGGTCGGCGTCTTTCCTGTTTCTCGAAATGCAGAAGTACTGGCCCGATCTCGGTGGGAGTCGATCACGTCGATGAGCCAACCCATCGCGCCCCCGTGGACACAGCAGGTGAATACCCAACATGCGACCTGGCGCGGAATAGAAAGAATCAAACATGCGTGAAATGCGGCTCAATGCCTTTACCCAGTGCTGCATCAATCATCACTCCGAAGGTCAGTGGAAAAATCCCTTGGATGGCACCTCGCGTGGCTATCGAGATCTCGGCTACTGGGTGAAGCTGGCGGAACTTCTGGAGCGTGGATGTTTCGACGCACTGTTCCTTGCAGATGTCCACGGAACCTACGACGTGTATAGCGGATCACGCGAAGCTGCCGTTCGGCATGCAGTGCAGTTTCCGGGTAATGACCCCACGCTCGTCATTTCCGCAATGGCGCACGCCACGCGGCATCTTGGTTTCGCCTGCACCTTCAGCACGACCTACTTTCCGCCTTATCACACGGCCAAAGTGTTCTCGACCTTGGACCACCTGACAGGTGGGCGCATTGGCTGGAACGTGGTGACTTCTTATCTCGCCGACGCAAACGCCAACTTCGGCATCGCTGAAACGCTCGAGCACGACCAGCGTTACGACCGGGCAGATGAATACATGGAGGTTGTCTACAAGCTGTGGGAACACTCCTGGGAAGAAACGGCGATCGTGCGCGACAGTGCCGGAGACACCCACACCGATCCGTCCCGAGTTCACGCCATCGACCATGTTGGGCAATGGTTTTCTGTGCCAGGGCCCCATATGTGCGAGCCTTCACCGCAGCGAACTCCGCTTATTTTTCAGGCCGGTCAGTCAGGGCGCGGAATCCGGTTTGCCGCACGCCACGCCGAGGCTGTGTTCTGCGTCTATCCAAACCTCCAGACCTGCAGGGCAGGCGCGCAGGCGCTCCGGGATGCCGCCGAGGCAGAAGGACGCGGGCGGGATGGGATCCGGATCTGCCAGGGCATCACGGTGTTCGTCGCACCCACTGCAGCGGAAGCGCGCGCCAAACTTGCCGAGTGCCAGCGCTATGCGAGCCCCGAAGGCTCGCTCGCCCTGCTCTGCGGCTGGGCTGGGGTGGATGTCTCGCAGGTCACGCGGGATCGTCCACTCGAATCCTTCGAATCGAATGCCATTCGCGGGGTGTTGTCCTACTTCAAGCTGGTCGATCCGGCGCGCGAGTGGACCCTGACAGACATCGCGGAATTCATGGCAGTCGGCAGCATCATGCCGAAAATCGTGGGCACCCCGCGCGAGGTTGCCGACACCCTGGAGCAGTGGCTGGAAGACGGCGATTTGGACGGGTTCAACCTGGTGCCTGCCGTACAGCCTGCAGGGTTTGAGGACTTCGTGTCCCTCGTGGTGCCCGAACTCCAGCGCCGAGGGCGCATGCGCCAGCACTACGACACGGCAACCTTGCGCGAACACTATTTCGGAAGGGGCCGTGCCCGCCTGCCCGCCAGTCATGTGGCCCACCGTAGTCTGCCACCCGGTAAACAATCAGGTCGCTGAAGCCTACAGCTGCGGCTTCCCCTGTGGCGCGCTGGCCCGGATAATCCAGAATCCGCTGCCAAGCCCAAGGAGATCCGGCATGTCCACCCTGCTCTACGTCGAAGCCTCACCGCGCAAACAGCGTTCCCATTCCATCGGCGTGGCGGAGGCGTTTCTTGCGGCTTACCAGAAGTCGCATCCTGGCGATCGCATCGAGAAACTCGATCTGTGGCAGGAACCCCTGCCGCGCTTCGACGGGGATATGCTCAACGCCAAATACGCCATCATGCACGGGGAAAGCCCGAGCGTCGCTGAGCGAGCCGCCTGGGGTCAGGTCGAGCGGCTATTCCAGCGGTTCAATGCCGCAGACAAATACCTGTTCAGCATGCCGATGTGGAACTTCGGGCTGCCTTACATGCTGAAGCACTACATCGACGTCATCACCCAACCAGGCCTCGCCTGGAGTTTCGATCCCGCAACCGGTAGCTACAGCGGCCTCGTCAAGGGCAAAGCTGCGGTGGTGTATTCCAGCGGTGGAATCTACGAGACGGGCAGCGGTGCGGAAGCCTATGACCTCATGCGCCCAGCTTTTGAAAGTTGGCTGGGTTTCATTGGTCTGACGGATGTTTCTCGCATCACGGTTGCCGGCACCCTGTACGGGCCCGATGCAGTAGCGGGCGCCACGGCCGCCGCCACTGCCCAGGCCGAGGCCTTGGCCGCCAGCTTCTGAGGAACCGCTGCCGGGTGACTTCAGGTGCCCGGCGGGGGACTGGTCACTGCCTCGGGAAACCGCGGCAGTGCATCGGTGATTTCAAACCAGCTCGCTTTCGAACCGACAAAGATGTGGTCGTCGGGACCCTGTCTTGTGTCGTCGTCCAGCGAGCCCAGCGGCACGATGGTGATTTTCCGCTCCGGACACTCCCGGGGCATCTTGCCGCCGCAAGTCCCACAAAAAACCTGCGCAAAGAAGCGCGCATCCGCGGGACGAAACGTCACCAGCGACTCCGCTCCACGCGTAATACGCACCGCCCCCAACGGCGCCAATCCATTCGTGGCATGGGCCGCGGCGCGACCGCGCTGACAACGCGAGCAGTGACAGTTGTGGACCACGCTGAACGCGTCCTCGAATTCATAGGCCACGGCTCCACACAGGCAGCTCCCGCGCAGTAGACCGTCTATCGACGGTGCCGGCGACACGCGGTCCACCGGCGGGACCGTCTGGCCGGGGTAGTAATCGTGTTGGGGCAGTCCATCGGTGAGGGTGGTCCACGCAGCTTTCGACTTCACGAAGATATGTGCCGTGGGTGACAAGCCCAGATCATCACTGAATCCCCCCGCGGGCGCCGCGACGATGTCCTTGAGCAGCGTATTGGGCACCACCGACCCACAACGCGGGCAAAAGGAACGGATGAATCCGGGTGAGGATTCGCGACTCACCCGCAGCGCCTCACCGTTCTCCCACGTGAAACCCTCACGCGGCCCCACTGCGTAAGTGGCGAAGCCTGTCCCATGGGCCTTGCGGCACATCCCGCAATGACAGTGCGTGAGATGCTGGAAATCTCCGTCATAACGCCAGCGAATGCTGCCACAGAGACAGCTGCCATGTTTGCTCGTCATTGGGGTCACTCCAGGCCCGCGGCGTGTCGCCCGTGGGGAACGAGCATCACCTTGCAGGCGGTCTTGTCAGTCTTCAAAGCTTCGAATGCGGCGGGAAACTGCTTGAAATCGACGGTTCCGGTGAGCATGGCGTCAGGATTGATGC
>JBIKOF010000047.1:0-8506 GCA_044358205.1 Gammaproteobacteria bacterium
CGGCCTGATGCTTCTGCCGCTGCTGGTCGCCTATGCCCGGATGGGGGTGAAGGAAGCCGTATACGCGTGTCACCTCATGATGATCGGCTCCAGTCTGTCGGGATTTCTGGGTCAACTTCAGTTTGGGTCGCTCAACTATGCCGTAGGGCTCCCGCTCGGGCTTGGGGCTATGGTGGGCGGTTACTTTGGGGTGCTTGCAATTGAAGTCACCACGGCAGACACCATCAAGCTGCTCACCCGCGTCTTCCTCTCTGAGCTAGGGCTCTTCCTGCTTGCCTGGAGCTTCATCGCCTGATCTGCTTCTTTCGGGTGCTGCGCGGCAGCAATTTTGCAAGACGCTTGCACGGGCTTCCCCTCTGCCACTAAATTTGGACATCACCAGTTCTGGCCTGTAAACCGTCCGGAGAATGTCCAAATGAGCAGCGTCATCCAGACTCCCGTGCAGACCTCCGCGCGCGCGGACAGCCGCGCGAAGGAACGTTCCGTCTTCAACCCGCGCCTCGCGCTCGGGACCATGGTGGGCATCACTTTGCTGATGGCGGCTTATCGCATCTACCAGCAGATTTTTGCCTGGTCTGCCGGACTCGACTCCACAGACCCCGCCTTTGAAACCTACTGGATGAATCTGCTGAAAGGCGAGCTCGTGCTCCTCGTCTGCAGTTGGGTAGGGCTGTGGTCTTGGCTGTGGGTTACGCGCGACCGGAATCTGGCAGCGCTCAAACCGCGCGATGAAATCCGGCGGTACTTCAATTTGGTGCTCTACATCCTTGTGTATGCCTTCTGCGTGTACTTCACCGGCAGTTTTTTTGCGGAGATGGACGCATCCTGGCACCAGACCGTTGTTCGTGACACCGCCTTCACGCCAAGTCACGTCATCCTCTTCTACGGCACTATCCCGCTCTACATACTTTTCGGGGTGGGTGCCTTCCTTTATTCAGTAACCCGACTGCCTCGTTTTGCAGAGCGTCTGTCCATTCCGTTCACACTCGCGGTGGCTGGGCCGTTCCTGATCCTGCCCAACCTGGGCTACAACGAATGGGGCCATGCGTTCTGGATGATGGAAGAATTCTTCAGTGCGCCGCTGCACTGGGGCTTTGTGGTGCTGGGCTGGTCGGTGCTCGCTCTCGGGGGCTTGCTGCTCCAGATCGCCCAACACATGTTCGAGACGATGGGGCGGTTGGAGCAGGAGGCCGCCTGAGCGGCCGCTAACACCACTCCAGCGAGCTCAAACCATGTCTGCCCAGATCCAGGAAAAAAACAGCCACGTCACGCTCTATGGCCGGCGCTGGTCGAAGGAAAACGCGAGCATCTCGCGCACCTTCGACAAGCTGGTGGTGGTCATCATCTTCATCGCCATGGCAGCGGCCTTTCATCTGCACTTCCAGCTCACGGTGGGCGACTGGGATTTCTGGGTAGACTGGAAAGACCGACAGTACTGGGTGACCGCCACGCCCATTCTGCTCATCGTGTTCCCGGCAGCGCTGCAGTTCGTCCTCTGGGAAAAGTTTCGGCTGCCCATCGGGGCGACGGTATGCATGCTGGCGCTCACCGCGGGCGTCTGGATTTCCCGCTACTTCGGGTTTCACACCTGGTCCTACTTCCCTTTCTCGCTCGTGTTTCCAGCCACGGCCATTGCGGGTGCGTTGGTACTCGATGCTGTGCTGCTGCTTACGGGTAGCGGGCTGCTGACGGCGGTTTTTGGTGGCATGGCCTTCGGCCTGTTGTTCTATCCGGGAAACTGGCCATTGCTCGCGGCCTACCGGCTGCCCATGGAAGCCATGAACTCTCTGGTCTCCGTGGGTGACTACATCGGCTATGCGTATACCCGCACCTCCACTCCGGAATATCTGCGTTTCATCGAACGCGGCACCCTGCGTACCTTCGGCGGTCACTCCGCCGTGGTCTCGGCGTTCTTCTCGGGCTTTGTGTGCATCCTTGTGTATCTGCTCTGGTGGTACATCGGGCAGGTCATGTCGCGAGTCGTCACCGTGCCCAATCGGATGAAGTCCCTGATGGGGCTCGGCGATCGTCCGGACACACCCTGAGCTGGACGCCTCCCCTGCGGGAATGGTGGCAACGATTATCCAAGCCTGATTTCGACCATTTGGACGTCTCCATGGCAAAGCGCCTTGTATCGAGTTCGATGCTCCTGTTCCTGACCCTGTGCGGCGTTGCTTCGGTAGTCCACGCCCACGGCGAACGGAATCAGGAACCTTTCCTCCGTATGCGCACGGCGCATTTCTACGACGTGTCGTGGTCGACGCCCCAGGTCGCGGTGAATGACGAAGTGATCGTGGAAGGAAAATTCCGGCTTTTCGAAGACTGGCCCGCCAACCTGCCAGAGCCTGAAATCACCTTCCTGGGCAACGGCACGCCGGGACCCGTGTTCGTGCGCACAGAGTCCTGGCTCAATGGGCAACCGGCCATCCAGTCCGTGCCCCTCAAGCTGAACAGGGACTATGCCTTCAAGACCGTGCTCAAGGGGCGAATCCCGGGTCAACACCATGTGCATCCCATGGTGAATGTGGAGGGCGCGGGGCCACTCATGGGGCCTGGCGCTTGGGTAGAAATCACCGGTCGGGCTTCGGATTTCAAACTCCCCATCAAAACGCTGGACGGCACCGAAATCGAGAACCTCGAGACCTGGGGAGTGCCAACGGTTATCAGCTGGCACGCCATCTGGGTGGTCATGGCAGCACTCTGGCTAACGTGGTGGGTGCGCCGCCCATTGCTCATCCCCCGTCATGCAGCGATCAACGACGGGAATGCCCGCCTGCTCATCAATCGCAGTGATCTGGCTGTCGGGGCTGTTTTCATTGTCGCCACCGTGGCGCTTGTGGCCGGTGGTTTCCTCTGGGCAGAGGAAACATACCCGCGCACGATTCCATTGCAGGGCGGACGTGCAGTCGTCAAACCTTTGCCCAAAACTGACGCGCCCGTTGAATTTGTGGTGGAGCGTGCCACTTACGATGTGCCAGGGCGGTCCATGCAGATCCGCGCGAGTGTTACCAACGGAGGTGCCCGGCCGATTCGCTTTGGGGAATTCGCCACCTCCGGTCTGCGCTTCGTCAATCGCTCGGTGCCCGAGGCCGTCGCGGGGGTGGCGCCGAATTACCCGAAAGAACTCGTTCCACCGGCAGGAATGGTGTTGAGCGACGATGCGCCGCTGGCACCGGGCGAGACCCGCACGCTGCAGTTCGACATGACGGATTCAGCCTGGGAAACGGAGCGACTCACCAGCCTGTTGAATGATCCGGACAACCGGGTGGGTGGGCTACTTTTCTGCTTTGACGATCAGGGCAAGCGCATCATTGCCAATGTGTCCGGATCCATCGTCCCCATCTTCAAGGACCTCGTGGCGGATACCACGATGAATCACTGAGAGTGTCTGCGAATTGGCGCACGGGAGTCCTCCTGTGCGCTGTCCTCCACCTTGCCGCCTGCGGGGGCGAAGGGCCGGAGGCTGTGGCGGCGAACTACGACTACCCTGAAGACTCACGCGCTTGTGCGCCGCGCCAGCCTGCGACGGACGCCTTCCATTTCCGAACACCGCAGGGCCTCGAGGTGCAAATCCGCGCACCCGCCAATTACCGGCCGGACCAGCGCCATCCGCTCTTGGTGGTCTACGCCGGCGCAGGCATGACACCCAGGGCTACCGAACGGCTGACGGGTCTGACCCCCGTGGCGACGAGCGCCGGATATCTGGTGGCCTATCCGCAGCATGTGCGGCCCTCGCGCGCGGCCTTGCGCAAACTTGCCACCATTCCGCAGGCGGTAGCGGCGCGACATTGCATCGACGAGGCCAGGATTTCCCTCACGGGCCATTCCGACGGGGGAACCACGGCGACAGCACTCGCTGTGATGCCGGACACACCTTTTCGCGTGGCAAGTGTTGTGCCCAGTGCGGCGGGTTTCACAGGACAGGATCTCGAGGCCTTTGCTTGTCCCGCACCCACGCCCGTGATGGTGTTCCACGGCGTCGAGGATCGTCTGTTTCCAGGTTGGGGGCGCGAGGCGAGTGCGTGGTGGGCCCGTTGCAACACCTGTCGCGGCGAGGAACTCGTGCCCGCCGCCGGCACGTGTCGAAGTTACCGGAACTGCACAGCGCCGACGTATTATTGCGAGGGCCCGCAGGGTCATGCCCGCTGGCCACAGGATGCCGCGCGGCAACTCACCCGTTTCATTCGGGACGCGCCGCCAACGGCTGAACCCTCACCGCCTTGATGTTGCCCGAAATGCTTGCCCTTATGCTTTCGTCACCTTGGGTCCGGCTTGCGCGCGTGGCGCGACCAGAGAGACTCGCTTGTTTACTGGGACTTCTGCTGGGTTTTCCCGTGGGCGGGCTTGCCCACACTGATGCCTACCTCGATACCCAACAGTCTCCACATGGGGGACAAGTGCGCATGGCGGGGCCGATGCATCTGGAATTGGTGGTGAAGGCGACGGCGGTCGAAGTTTTTGTCACCGACCATGCCGGCGCGCCGCTACCGACGCAGAACGGAAAAGCTTTGGTGCGGACAGGCCCCGATGGGGCGGGCACCGTGCTCCACCCTGCAGGGGCTAACCGATTTGCAGGCAGCCTTGCCAAACTGCCGTTGCCGGACGCCGAGTTCACTCTTTTTGTCAGGCTTGCCGGCGAGGAGGCCCAATCCGCGCGTTATTCCCTGCGTGTTCCGGAGGCAGGCTCGAAGGCGTCGGCCGCTCCCCAACCCCGTTCATCCCCCGAGGAGAAACCGCATGCGCATCACGCCCAGTAAGACACGAACAGCCTGTGGGCCTGGGTCGCGGCTCGCACTGATGGCCGGTTTGCTGATCTTCGGCGCGGCTGCCTGGGCGCACGGTGGTGTGAGTCTGGAAGACGACCTCTGCGTGCTAAGCCTCGGTAACTACAAGATGCACTTCACCGGCTACCAGCCGGAGCAGTCCGGCGCGGAGGAGTTTTGCGAGGACATTCCGGGCATCGGTACGGCCGTCATCGTGCTCGATGTCATCGATGACGCCCTGCGCGGTATCCCGCTCGAGCTCCGCATCCTGCGTGATGAGCGCGAGCTGGGGAATGATGCCAGACTGGAAGAACTGGGTGGCGCAGAGGCCATCGCCGCTGCCACTGTGGCGCACCTACCGTCCGCAGTTCACCCGACAGGCTCGTCCACTCTGAAGTATCGTTTCGAGGAACCTGGCAGGTTCATTGGTTACATCCGGGCCGAGCCCACCATAGGTGAGCCCATCGAAGCGGTCTTCCCCTTTGCCGTCGGCAGCGGCGGTGGACGAGGGATTTGGCGTTACATTCTAGCCATCATCGTTGCCGCCGCGTTGGCTGCCGGCCTTTTCATGCTTGCCAGCAAATCGAGGGAAGTCAGCTGATGGGCCTCCAGATTCACCTTTTTCTCGTTGCGCTACTCCTTGTTACCACAGGCCCTGCGTGGGCTCATGCGCGCCTCGTCAAGGCAATGCCTGCCGATGGCGCCTCTCTCAGCCGCGCCCCGGAGAGTGTGGTGCTTGTCTTCAACGAGGTTCCGGAAATCGAGTTCTCGAGCATCAAGATTGCGGGCCCGCAATCGGAACTCGTTCTCGAACAGACCCCGCGCAAAGGACCCAACCCCAATAGCCTCGCTGTGCCATTGCCGAAATCGAAACTTCGCGATGGCCGCTACTTGGTCAACTATCGTGTGCTATCGGTCGATGGCCACCTGGTGGAAGGCCGTACGTCATTCTCGATCGCACCCGTCACACCTTGAGTCTGGCCCTTTTCCTGTGGCAGTTCGCTGCCCTAGCCATCTTCGGCGGTACGTTTTTTCTGCGGCGGGCGGGTCCGGCGCCGGCTGCGCTTCACGGCTGCACAGCGCTGGTTTTGCGTGGCTGGCGCTGGGCTCTGCTGACCGCGCTCGGCGCGGGCATGGTGGTCTTGCTGCTGGAGGCACAGCGCATTCTGGGTAGATGGCCCACACCTGATGATCCCGCGCTCTTACGACTGCTCACGCACACCCGCTTCGGGCAGGTGTGGTGTTTCAAGCAACTTTTGCTATTGATGATCGGGGTGCGGCTGCTCGCGATGCGGGCACCCACGGGTGAGGCTCACGACCTGCGCTTCAATACCGCCTGTTTCCTCGTGCTCGGCCTGTACGCAGGCCACGGAGGGACGACCGAACCGGTTGCGATCAATCTCCTCATCCATGCCATTCATGTCCTTGCCGCCGCGAGCTGGGCTGGCGCTTTGCCCGTGTGGTGGCTGGTATGGCGAGATCCGCACCGAACAGACGAAGTGCGCGCGTGGAAAGTCACCGCCTTGCGCCGATTCTCCCCGGTCGCCCTGATGGCCATGCTCGGCTTGGTTGGGAGCGGCACGGCAATGTCGATTCGACAATTCGAAGCCTGGCCTGCGTTATTTGGCACACCTGTTGGCGGCACGCTGCTCGCCAAGCTTGGTTTGTTGCTGGGCGTGCTGATCCTCGCGGCGCAGTTGCGCACTCAATGGCTGCCCCGGTTGGAAAATCTGCTGATTGAGGGCCGTACCGCGCCGGTGAGGTGGCGAATTACCTTGGAAGCGCTGCTTGGAGCCGCGATACTCCTGTTTGGCTATGCGCTGTCCCGGAGTACGCCGGGTGCGCACGAGACGGTGCACTGGTGGTTGCCGTTTCGGCTGGCACCGGAGGCCGCGTGGCTGGACACGCGTAATCACTGGCCGGCGGTAGGCGCCGTGATTTCGATGCTGGTCGCCCTTCCCGCCTGGCGCGCGCGCTGGCGCGTTACAGCGTCAATTCTTGCGCTTGCCGGTGTGGCTGTCCTCATGTGGGCGCTGGCGGTGCCAGCCTGGCCGGGAACCTACCTGCGCGCGAATGTGCCGTATCAAGCGACAAGTATCGCTGCTGGTCGCGCGCAATTCGGGATTCACTGTGCAGGATGCCACGGCCCCGGTGGACGTGGCGCGCCCGGTGCCGATGCGCTACCGGCGGACACCGTCTCGCGTCTGCCACCAGACCTGAGTGAGCACACAGCCTTGCACACCGCAGGCGACATGTACTGGTGGCTGACGCATGGAATGGAAAATACGGCGATGCCTGGTTTCGCTTCGCACATGGACGAGGAGATGCGTTGGTCGGTGGTGAACTTCCTGCGGGCGTTTGCCGATGGGTTCAGCGGTCGGGTGCTATCGCCGACGGTTGCGCCTCGCCAACCCTGGCTGGGCGCACCGGATTTTCTCTACGAAACCCAGCAGGGAGAAAACGGGAGGCTGCGCGATTTTCGCGAGGTTCGCCCCGTTCTGCTGGTGGTCGCCAGCCTGCCCGACTCGGAGGCTCGCCTGAAGATGCTCGAGCACGCCTGGCTGGAGGGTGCGCTGCGTGGTGTTCAGCCTTTCCTCGTTCTCCGCACAGGAAGCTGTCGGACGCGGGAAATAGAAAACCTCGCGCTGCCCTGCATCGCGATGGGGAGCGAAGCCATCGTCTCCACCTACGACCTGCTGGCCAGAACGCTTGGTGAGCCAGGTCTGCCGTCAACGCTGTCCCCGGCGCCGCTGCACGCGGAATTTCTCATCGATCGCTACGGATTCCTGCGTGCCCGCTGGATCCCCGGGCAGGAAGAGGGCTGGACGTCTCTCGACGGACTCATGCATCAGTTACAAGTGCTGGCCGCAGAACCCCGCATTCGAGCCAGTCCCGACGAGCACGTGCACTGAACGTTTCAGCATAGGCTTACAGGCCCGCGCGGATTTCCCGGGCGGCCGCGGTCAATGCGCAGAGCTTGCCAAACGCAGCCTCTCGGGTGAGGTACTTGAGGCCACAGTCGGGCGCTGGCATCAGGCGGGCAGCATCGACATATGGCAGTGCCCGACGGATACGCGATGTGAGGGTTGGCACGTCCTCGATATCGTTGGTCGATAGGTCGATCACCCCAAGGATGATGGTCTTGTTGGACAGATCTCTCAGCACGCCCAGGTCGAGATGAGGCTGCGCAGCCTCGATGGAAATCTGATCGACCACGCAATCCGCCAGACCCGAAAGGAAAGCATAGGCCTTCGGTTTCTGCGCGGACATCACAAAGCCATAACCAAAGCACAAGTGTACGGCGGTCGTGACCGACACCCCCTCGAGCGCGCGGTTGATCGCAGCCACGCCATAGCGGTTCGCGCCATCCGGATCGCTGCGCAGCCACGGTTCGTCGAGCTGGATGACGTCGGCGCCCGCAGCGGCCAAATCGCGAACCTCTGCATTCACTACCTCCGCGTAGGCCATCGCCAGACTTTCATCGTCGGGGTAGAACGCGTTCCATGCCTGCTTGCTCAGGGTAAAAGGCCCGGGCAGGGTGATCTTCACTTTTCGATCCGTGTTGCGCTTGAGGAAAAGCAGGTCCTCCACTTCGACAGGTGCCGATCTGCCAAGGAGCCCCACCACACGCGGCACCGGAATTGAAAAATTCTCGACCCGTCGGACATACGGGTTTTCGAGGTCGAGCCCGGACAGGGAGGCTCCAAACCGGTTCGAGTAACTCTCGCGACGGATTTCACCGT
>JBIKOF010000048.1:0-8450 GCA_044358205.1 Gammaproteobacteria bacterium
CTTGCCTTTGTCGAGTTGCGGATCGAGCAGGGCATGGGTAAGAAAAAGATCGTTCCGCGCGAGGTATTGGTAGTAATTGACCACGGCTTCGGCGCGCGCCGGGGAGGCCTCGGCGAAAAAGCTTCGCTTGGCCGCGAGCGCCATCATCATCACATTGAGGAAGTCCGGGCTGCGACCCATCAGGCCGCAGGTGGATTCTGCCCAGATGAGATAGGCCTCCCGCTTCAGGCGCAGATGATCACGGGTGGTCGGAATTTCGAAGGGCCGCGCGATACGCTCACCGAATTCAGGGGACTCCACAGTGAGGGTGTCCCGATATCTTGGGTCATGCTGGAGGTCGTAAAGGTTTGCCGTGGACTGCACCGCAGCGGCAAATGGCGGAAAGTGCGCGACATCCTCTACGCGCTTGCCGTCGTACCAAACCTCTCGGCCATCCTGCAGTCCCGCGAGGAATTGCGCGCCCGTTCGGATTCCCATGGATTTTCTCTTAAGTTGATCGAAGGGCTTTATCCTGCCGACTAATATATTAGTATGTCAACATCGACTAAGGAGGAACGGAACATGCCTCGAACAAGTTCCAGTAATGGATCGCGCGTTCCAATGCGTGGGTCCGGAATCGGCTTGGGCCGCGAGAGCATTCCGGGCAGGGCGCGGGCCGAGGATGCCTATCAAACCTTGCGACTGCAGTTGCTCGAGGGCCCGCTCGAGGCGGGCGAACGGATTCCGGTGGTCGAGCTCGCAGCCCGGCTGGGCTGTAGCCGCGTGCCCGTGAT
Source organism: Gammaproteobacteria bacterium (assembly GCA_044358205.1). GTDB lineage: Bacteria > Pseudomonadota > Gammaproteobacteria > CAIKBL01. The sequence goes on from JBIKOF010000048.1 coordinate 774, forward strand.
GGAGGCGGTGAAGCGACTTGCCAGCGAAGGCATGCTGACCATCGTGCCGCAAGTCGGATGCCGGGTTGCGACGCCGGACCCGAATGAAATCCATGATTTCTTTACCCTGTTCGCCGCAGCCGAGGGTGCCATTACACGACTCGCAGCCGAACGGCGGACGGACGCGGATCTGAAAGCGCTGGGTGAGGCGTGTGTGGACGTCGACCGAATGCTGAAGGGCGCAGGCGGGCCCACGGCGCGAAACCCGGTCTATCGCCGCGCGAACCTGCACTTCCATGGGGAAATACATCGGATCGCGCGCGCACCGTCTGCGAGCGCCATCGCTGCCTCGCTATGGGACCGCAGCGACTTCTACATCAAGTTGGCCTTCGGCTCCCTGTATTTTTCAAGGGCCGTGCGCGAAGCCCACGCGGCGATCCGCCGCGCGATCGAAAAAAGTGACCCGGACGCTGCGGAGGCGGCCGTGGAAAACCATCTGCGCACGGTTGGCGCGCGCGTGTTCAGGAAGCTCGCGGCCGAGGGTTGAGTCCGGGCCGCGAATGGGGACTTAGTCGCGCTAGACGGCCGCCTTACGCTGGTAGTTGAGAAAATCGAGCGCGGTATCCCGCGGTCGCTCCAGCATGGGACAGTGACCCATCGCCCGCATCAAGCGAACCTCCGCGTGTGGCATCATGGCCGCCAGCAAGCCAGCGCCAGATGCGTGTACCAGACGATCATCGTCTCCCCAGACGATAAGCGCGGGCACCTCGAGGCCCTTGACTCGCGCATCCAGCATTACGGGTTCACCAAAGATTTCCGCAAAGATTTTTGTGTTGAATGCGTGCGCCGAGATGATGCGACGCCGCCACACACGGGCGAACTCAGCGGGAATGAACGGCGGCTTGCAGAACAACATGCTGGCAAGACGCTTACCGGTTTCATCCGAGTCAACGAGAAGGATATTGTCGCCGCGTCGCACCATCCGGAAGAGATCGCTCTCTTCGGCCTCGGCCACGCCGGCGGGCGCAAGCAACCATAGAGACTGAACTTGCGTCGGCGCCCGCGCGGCATACAGCGCTGCTAGATATGCACCCATGGAGTTGCCGCCGAGATGGAACTTCTCCAAACCCATAGCCAGCGCAAAAGCCTGCAGGCGGTCGAGTTGGTCATCCGCTCCGTATCGGGCTTCGTTGCGTTTCGTGCTTTCGCCAAACCCCGGCAGATCAGGCGCGATGACCCGATAGTGCGGGGTGAGGAATTTGGCAATTTGGGTCCAGTGATCTTTGTCTGCGCCAAAGCCATGTAGCAACAACAGGGGCTCGCCTTGGCCGCCTTCGAGATAGGTAATCTGGTGGTCACCCAACGTGAGTTCCTTGCGCGTGAGGCCAGCGGCCCTTCTCTGCACGCGAACCAGGGCGTCGTAAACAGGCTCAGGGAAGAGCCGATAAGCAAGATAAATCCCGACAATGCCGATGATGAGGATTTCGGTCATAGGTTTCTCTCGTATTTTCGCGTTCGTTTGGGTGGGTAATGGCTGATCACGTTTCGGGGATCTCGGGCAACAGCAGATGCGAAGCGCCGTCGGCATCCGCGTAGATATGTTGGACCACGGTTTCCAGACGGGTGGCCTCGTGAGCGAGCTCAAAGGTATTGGGGTTTCGATCGTAACGAGGGAAATCACTGGAGGTCACCAACACCCGCAGGCGATGTCCCTCACGGAACACCATGGAGGTCGCCCACAAGTCGACCTCCACCGCAAGGCGTTCGCCCGGTTTCACCGGCCGCCGCGTGCGTCCATCCCGCAAGGAAAGGCGTAACACGCCATCACAGACATTGTAGGTACGGCCGTCCGGATGCACATCACATAACTTGACCACGAAGTCCGTGTCCCGACCGCTGGTGGACACATGCAGAATGGCGCGAACGGGACCCGTAATTTCTAACGGAGAGGACAGCGCCTCGGAAGTCCACTGCAAGACATCTTTGCGCCCAAGAACGCGATGCTGGTCGACGGGACCGGGCGTGTACTGTTGAGGGAGCAGCAGCGTACCGCCCGCGGTTGGACAAGGGTCGTAGGGATCGAAAGAAAAATGCCGGGAGCCGCCGAGTCCAGTGCGCGCCCGCGACAGGCTGCCATCGCCGTTGAGAAACCACGGCGTGCTGCGTGCCCGCGCCAGCGGCCAGTCGGATTCATCGCGCCAGCGGTTCAGCCCCTGAACAAAAATTCTCACCGGCGCCTCATCCTCGATGCCGTTGCGATCGTCCTTGAGCCAACGGTCGAACCAGCGAACCTGGAAACGGGTGAGGTCTTCCTTTAGGTCCATGAACAGGCCATTCGCGCGAAATCCGAAGTCGAGGTCGCCCACGACATTCTGGAACATCGCATGCGCCCAGGGGCCGATGACCAGTCGGCTGTGGCGGCGGGCGTGCGCCGACCCGGCGTGCGCGCGCATGTTGGTGAAGTGTTCGAGGTCGGCGGCGAGTAGGAGATCATGCCAGCCTGCGATGGACAGACTGGGCGCCATGACCTGTGCATGACGACCGCTCATGAGAAGCCCCCCGGTCCAGTCATCCGGCGCTGGATGGCGCAGGAACTCCTGAAAGAAGGGGACGAAGGCATCATCTCCCGGGCGGGTCGCAGCGAGTTCGGTGAGCGGCAGTGTTTCGAGGATCTCCGCAAAACCGTCGATGTCATCGACGAGTTGGCCGAGCAGCGGCAAAAAATCACTTGGTGCGGGGCGTCCTCTGATGAGTGCGGCAGGCCCAATGGCGCGCAGCGCCCACATGGCCAGAGTCCCGAGATTCAGCGCGCCGCCGCGCCAGAAATGGTTACGCCAGAAATCGCAGGGCGCTGTGGTTGGGGATAGGGCCCGCAGCGCCGGGTGTCCACTGGCTGCCGCGAGCCAGGCGGTGCCTCCCATATAGGAGAGGCCATAGCTCCCCACCGCGCCCGTGCTCCAAGGCTGTTTGCTGGACCACGCAACCGAGTCGTACCCGTCGACGGCTTCGTCCCGATAGGGGAAAAATGTCCCACCGCCGGAGGCCCAGCGTGCTCGCACATCCTGAATGACCACCACATAGCCCGCGGCCGCCGCGCGAATGGGGTCCAGAGTCATCGCCGTAATCGGCCATAACTCTTTGTTATATGGAGTTCTTTGGAGCAGAACCGGATATCTGCCCGTGGCGGAGGGTCGATAGACGTCTGCCTTCAGGACGATGCCGTCACGCATGGCGACATCGACATTCTTATCTACGATGACGGTCATACCGGTGCCCCTTCCCGTTCGGCCCTGGCTTGGATTGAAAATTTTTGCTGCAACGCAATTGACATGATGGTCCACTGTCATCAACACTGTCCACGGTTTATTGCAACGCAGCAACCGCGCTGCCCGAACGTCAACCATCAATCAGTCAGAAAGGGATAACTGTCATGTCCGAGAGCCCCAAGTCCAGCACCACCCCGTTGTTGAACCCCGAGACCTTCGCGCCTTACTTCGAGCGGCTGACCGAGCGTCAGGTCGAACTCAGCAGCGCTGTCAAAGAAGGCCATGCTCGCACCCAACGAATTGGTTCAGAAGCCGTTGACCTGTTCCTGAATGGTCAGAAGGATCTGCTCGACCTGACACGCCAGATCACCCTCAAGCCGCAGGACTACGCCGCCAACATGAAGGCCATGGTCGATGCCACAACTGTCGCGCAGGAGCGCGCGCTTTCTTTCGCCAAGCTGCTGTATCGTGAACAGAGCGACGTTGCAGGCGAGTGGCGCAAGTGGTTTCAGGAATCGCTTCAGTCCTCTGGCAACGTGACCGATTTCAGCCGTCAGGTCATGAGTTTCTGGACCAAACAGCAGTAGTGTCAGGCGCTCGCCCCGCCTTAGGTGGCGGGGCGTATGGGCGACGAGTTCCGCGGGGTGAGATGGCGAACCAAGAACAAGACAACCTGGACGACGCAAGCAACCCGTTTGCCCACGACCCCGGGGTTCAGCATGCGCTTACGCCGCTATGGCGGGAAGCGCGGTGGCCACTGGAGTGGGTTCGGTTACGGGCAAATCCTCTGTTTTACGGGTTCGGTGTTCCCCATGGCAGCGGTGAGCCTGTGATGCTGATTCCCGGATTCATGTCGGGCGATGGTTTGATGCTGGAACTTCACCGATGGCTGAAACGCATCGGCTACCAGTCTTATCTTTCGAACATCGTCTGGAATAACGACTGTCCGGACCACACGGCCCGCACGCTCGCCACGAAAGTATTGAGGATTCAGCGCGAACACGGCCAGCGGGTGCGGCTCATCGGTCACAGTTTGGGCGGCATGCTCGCCAAGAGCATTCTGCAAGAGCATCCAGAACGAATCGACAGAGTCATCACGCTTGGCTCACCGTTTCGATCCATGGTCAAGGCACACCCGGCCGTCGTGGGAATCTGGGATCAGCTCAAGCTGATGCGTAGCGCGCTTGTCGGGCGCAACCTCCACGCGTCCTGCGGCACCGGTCACTGCCTGTGCGGCTTCGTGAAAAACATGCTGCAACCACGCCGAGTGAATGTGCCGCAGTACGCCGTTTACTCGCGAAAGGACGGTGTGGCGCACTGGTCCAGCTGCATGGAAGAGGAGCATGGTGCCAATACCGAAGTGACATGCACCCACATCGGGATGGTCTATGACGTCGAGGTGTATCGAACCATCGCACGCCGGCTGCGTCAGGTACCGGCAGAACCTCATCCAGCGCCCACAGGCGCATGAAATGACGACGGGGGATTGACCATGGAAAAGGAAAAACTGAACCCGATGGCTCTCTGGCGGGACTGGTTCGTCAAATCGGAAAAAGCCTGGAGCCAGGCACTGACCGAGCTGATGGGCGATGAACGATTCTCGCAGGGCATGGGGCGCTATATGCAGGAGGCCCTGCATACACATCGCATGTTCAGTGAGAGCATGAGCCAATATCTCGCCAACCTCAATTTGCCCTCGCGCTCCGATGTATTGGAATTGAGCGATCGGTTGGGACAGATTGAAGACACGCTTGCGGCAATTCAGGTGGAGCTTCGGGATCAGCGCATTCAACTTGCGCGCGCCTCTGCCGGTTCTTCTGCGGGTGAGGCATCAAGCGCCTCGGCACCGCGCCCTGCGAGGACCCGGCGTCCTCCCTCATCCACCGGCTAAGGAGGTTTGACTCAGGTGAGCAAGCCATCCAGAAAGCCTGAAATTGCCATGGACCGTGCGGCCCTGGAGGAACAGGTCCGCAAGACTGTCGAACGCGCGCTTGCGCGAAATATTCCCGGCCTCGCCCTGCAGCAGGCCTCGCTTGAACTCGAAGTGGGGCAGACACCCAAGGAACTCGTCTATACACGAGATTCCCTGCGCCTGTATCACTATCAGCCGATGACCGATGAGGTGTATCGGGTGCCCGTCATGTTCGTGATGTCGCCTGTTGCGCGAGGCTACATTCTCGATTTGGCGAAGGGGCAAAGCCTCATCGAATACATGCTGCTGCAAGGTTTTGACGTTTACCTGCTTGATTGGGTCCCGCCGCGCCGCGAGCACGCCCATCTCGGGGTCAAAGACCTTGCGCTGGACATGATTGATGAGTGCATTGCGACGATCCAGCAGGAGTCAGGGGAACAGGAAGTTTCCATCATCGGCTACTGCATGGGCGGCATGCTCTCGGTGATGAATGCGGCCGTGCACGCGGGTGGGCCGATTCGAAACCTCGTGTGCTTCACTACCCCCATCAATGCGGACGGGATGAGCCTGTACAAGACTTGGGTAGAAGCAGAGGCATTCGATATCGATCGACTCGTCAAAGAGCTTGGAATCATCCCTGGCGATATGGTCAATGCCTCTATTCAGGCGCTCCGCCCCCTGCAGAAGCGGGCTAACCAGATGCAACTTCTGAACAATGTTCAGGATGATGCCTTCGTCAAAGCCAGTCTGCGCTTCGATCGCTGGGCAGCGGAACAATTGCCGCTACCGGGCGAGTTCGCCCGCGACCTGGTGCGCGGTTTCCTGCGTGAGAATCTGCTAGTGAAGAACCAGTTTATGCTGGGTGACAAACGAGTCGACCTCGGTAAAATCCGAATCCCGTTTCTACATGTCGCAGCCGAGTACGACCATATTGTACCGACCGCCGCATCCCGCGATTTGATCTCGCTGGTTGGAAGCAAGGACAAGAATGAGATCGTGGTGAAGGGAGGACACGTCAGTCTGGTTGCGGGTGGCAACGCCGTGTATCGGCTTTGGCCCCAGCTGGAAAAATGGCTGGCGGTTCGTTCCGTTTGATCACCCAGGCCCCTGTTCCGGAGTTTCGCGTCATGGCTGACACCCCCAAGTACCCTCAGGACGTGACCCTTGGCGGCAAGTCCTACCGCATCCGACGCATGAGCGACGCGGATGGTGAGAGCGTTCGCCAATTCGCATTAAGCCTGCCGCCACACGATTTGCTCTTCATGCGGCGGGATATCACCAAGACAGAGGGCATCAACCGCTGGGTGGATGCCTTGCGGCGTGGCGCGATGCATACCCTGCTGTGTGAAGATACTCAGGGAATCGTTGGCTACTCATCCATCCACCTGACCGAGCTCGATTGGTCTGCCCACGTCGCCGATCTGCGCGTTCAAATTGGACAGCGCGCGCGCGGCGGCGGTCTTGGGAGATACATGACGCGCGAGGCGTTCAATCTGGCCCTCTCTCTCGGCATCGAGAAAGTGGTCGCCCGGATGACCACCGACCAAGCCAGTGCACGGGCGCTGTTTCAGGAGCTTGGGTTCACCCCCGAAGCACTGCTCAAAGACGAAGTGCGGGACCGCAACGGTGAGTACCACGACCTCCTCATCATGGCCTGCAACGTGGAAACCTTCCTGTCACAGCGGCATGCGTTCGGAGTGAGCCCGTAGAGAGACGCCGAAGTGCATACCCTGCTCCAGCACCTATACTGCGACGGGCGCCCTGGCGAATGGCGCAAGTGGTTTCCGGAATCACCGCAGTCTTGTGGCAACGGGACCGGTTTAAGCCGTCACGTCATGAATTTCCGAATCGAGTAGCCGTAATTTCAAAAACCTTGCCCCGCCATAACTGGCGTGGCGGACAGGCGGAGAGTTTCAGCGGGTTTAGGTACAGCTATCTCGGAAATCAGAACCGAGTCACATCAATTTGTCTTCTTTTTCAGGCGACCTGATCCCGATGGTAGGATTTGGCCTATTCCTTCAAAGGCGTTGATTGACTAACCGGCGTCACTAGACGCGCGCTGTGAGGATCGCAATTTCTAACCACTTTGGAGGTTTCTAATTCATGAAAAAGCGCCGAACGTCAAACTTGGGGCGTCTGCTTGTGTTGGTGACGGCGATCGGCGGCGGTCTGCTGTTGGGCACGCCGCTCACCATGGCAGATTCAAAACGCGACCAGCATTCCGCTGGACCCGAGTTCTTCATCACCCCACGCACCGGCACTGGCATTGACGTTCCCGCCAGAAATCAGCATTTCCTTTGCCTTTCCGCCATCCCATTGGCGCCTTCTGACATCACCCTGACAGAGTCGACCACGCCGTGGGTTCAGGGCAGGAAAGTGATTGCTTCGAAAATTGCGTACGTTGAGGGGGCTGTGGATTGGAACAAAGTCCCTGATGCCCAGCCAACGTTCAAAACCTGGGTGGAACGTGGCAAACGCCGATTCAAGGGCAATGGCATCCCGAACCATCCGACTGGCGTG
>JBIKOF010000049.1:0-8443 GCA_044358205.1 Gammaproteobacteria bacterium
CCATGGCGCGGCGGCCGGAGCTGGAGAAGATAGCCCAGCACCACAACATGAAGATCGGCACCATTGCCGACCTCATCCGCTATCGCATCGAAAACGAGAAAACTGTCGAGCGGGAGGCCGAAGCCATCCTGCCTACCGAGTTCGGGGACTTCCGCCTGCTCGTCTATCGTGATGCCATCCATCGCGATCTCCATTTCGCAATGGTCCGTGGGGATATCGATGCCGAGCGTCCGACGCTGGTGCGCGTCCACATCTACAATCCGCTGCAGGATTTGACTGGCAGTACCCGCAAGGACGCCGGCTGGCCGCTGCGCGATGCACTGCGCCGGGTCGCGGAGGCAGACGAGGGCGTGGTCATCGTGCTCGGCAACCAGATCGATGCCGATGAGGTCATCCGACAGGTGCAGCGCTATGCAACGGATGAACAGGATCAGAATCTCGCCGCACGACCGGGCGCGGTGACGGCGGATTTCCGCCAAATCGGACTCGGCGCACAGATTCTCAGCGACATCGGCGTCCGCAAGATGCGTGTCATGAGTCACCCCCGGCGCTACCATGCGCTGTCGGGCTTCGGGCTCGAAGTTGTCGAATACGTCAGCTGAGGCCAGCAGCGCGCTGCGCCGTGCAAGCGATCCCCAAGGAGTCGAAACATGAGCCAACCCCGAATCATCGAAGGCCAGCTGACCGTCAGCGGCGGGATGCGCATCGCCATCGTCTGCAGTCGCTTCAACCACTTCATCGTCGATCCGCTGGAAGCGGGTTGTCTGGACGCGCTGCGCCGGCACGGGGTATCGCCCGGTGATATCACGATCGTGCGTGTGCCGGGCGCCTTCGAGCTACCGGTCGTGGTGCGCAAGCTTGCGACCAGCGGCAGCCATGACGCAGTCATCGCGCTGGGTGCAGTGATTCGCGGCTCGACCCCGCACTTCGACCATGTCGCCGGCGCCTGCACCAGCGGGCTTGCCGCGGCGGGCGCCGACAGTGGCGTGCCGGTCATTTTCGGGGTGCTCACCGTCGATTCAATCGAACAGGCCATCGAGCGGGCTGGAACGAAAGCAGGCAACAAGGGCGCCGAAGCTGCAGTGACCGCGATCGAGATGATCTCGGTCCTGCGCCAGCTCTGACAGCCGCGCTCGGATGGCCGGAAGCAATCGCAGTCACCACGGTCGCGTCCGAGCCCGACGCTGCGCCGTTCAGGCGCTCTATCAATGGCAGTTGGCGGCGCAGGAGCCGGGCGAAATCCTGCGCGAGTTCGTGGCCGAACGCGAACTCATCAACGTCGACCTCGATTACTTCTCGCGGCTGACGCGCGAGATTCCGCGCAATCTCGATACGCTGCAAGCCGATTTGACCCCGCTGCTCGACCGCGACTGGACCAAGCTTGGCCCGGTGGAGCGCGGCGTGCTGCTGCTCGGCGCCTACGAATTGCGGTTTTGCCCCGAGATCCCCTGGCGTGTCGTGGTGAATGAAGGGGTAGAGTTGTGCCGGATGTTCGGTGCCGAAGACGCGCACAAATACGTCAACGGCGTGCTCGATCGGCTGGCGCGTCTCCAGCGCGCCGTCGAGATTGCAGCACTGGCCGACGCGGCACCCTGATCGCGGCGAGCCGGCGGACATGGATGAGTTCCGCCTCATCGACACGCTCATCGCCCCGCGCGCGGGCGTCCGGTCAGATGTTCTGCTCGGTATTGGCGACGACGCCGCGCTGGTGCTACCTCCCCCCGGCGAAGCCCTCGTACTCGCGCTCGATACCTTGGTCGAGGGGGTCCATTTCCTGCCCAGCATCCTTCCCGAGACCCTGGGTTATCGTCTGGCGGCGGTGAACCTGAGCGATCTGGCTGCCATGGGGGCATGTCCGCGGTGGGCAACCCTCGGGCTCACCTTGCCGGCGGCGGACGCCGCCTGGATCACGGCTTTCATGGCTGGCCTCGAGTCTGCATTTGCACCTTGGCAGGTCGCGCTGGTGGGCGGAGACACGACACGGGGCCCCTTGACCCTCAGTCTGCAACTCAGCGGTTCGGTCCCGGCGGGTAAGGCCCTCACGCGCCACGGCGCCCACCCGGGAGATCGGGTGTTTGTGTCGGGGACCGTGGGCGATGCAGCGGCGGGGTTGGCGCTGGCAGTGGCCGGCAAGCCTGGCGATGCAAATACCGGTTTCCTCATCAATCGCTTCGAAAGACCCGAGCCCAGACTGGCGCTCGGGCTTGCGCTGCGCGGGGTGGCCAGTGCATGTATCGATGTATCCGATGGCCTGCTGGCGGATCTGGGCCACATCCTCGCCCGCAGTCACTGTGCAGCCCGAGTCGACCTGACCGCCTTGCCCTTGAGCGCTGCGCTAACCGCGGTGGTATCGCATGCAACCGCGCTTGAACACGCGCTGGGCGGGGGTGACGACTATGAGCTGTGTTTCACGGTCCCTGCGGCGGCGCTCGCGTCCCTAGACGCGCTCCGCCACGCAGGACACGTCTTCACCTGTATCGGCGAAGTCGTGGCGGGGGAAGGACTGGTCCTTCTTGATGATGCAGGGGAGGCCGTGGCGTCGGGCGTGCGCGGCTACAGGCACTTCTGAGAGGCTGACTTTCATGCGCTCATCCGGGACGGTGCGCGCTACACTTCGTGCGTTCGGTCAAGCGTTCGGAGACTTCCATGGCACTGATCCGCTGCCTGCTCGTCGGCCTCACCCTGGGGGCTCTGCTGCAATCTGGACCCACGTTTGCTGCTGCTGGCGCGCAGTCGGCGGTCGATGTCTGGGAGAGCCTGTTGCGGCCGCGTTACTTTCCGGACACTCCTCTCGCGCCCGCCGACGGCATCATCGAACTCAAGACACCTTACCGCGCGGAAGATGCCGCCGTTACGCCCGTGGCGATTCATGCGCTGATCCCGCAGACGCCCACCCGGTTCATCGAGAAGATTCACGTCTTCATCGACCGTAATCCACAACCGCTGGCGGGTGTGTTCACGCTGACGCCAGCCACCGGTCGTGCCGACCTGGCGCTGCGTGTGCGTGTCGACAACTACACCACGGTGCGTGCCGTTGCGGTGCTCAATACTGGCGAACACTTCATGGCGGCCAACTTCGTCAAGGCGCAAGGAGGATGCTCGGCGCCGCTGGGTTCTGATTACAAGGCCGCGATGGCGCGGATCGGAGAAATGAATTTCCGCACGGTGGGCAAGCCCACCGCTGACGACGCGCTGGTCGGGCAATTGCTGCTGCGCCATCCGAATGTGACGGGCATGCAGAAGGATCAGAAAACCCAACTCATCCGCCCGGCGCACTTCGTTAAATCGGTGCGTCTTTATTTCGGCCAGACCCTGCTGATGACCGCCGAGACGGGTATCTCGATCAGCGAGGATCCGAGCTTCCGCTTCTTCTTCAAACCCGAACAAGGGGGAGAGATGCGGGCGGAAATCGAGGACTCGGAAGGTCGCCAGTGGACTCAGGCTTTCAAGGTCGAGTTGCCATCGGCCCCGGCCAGCAACGCGAAGGAGCCTTCATGAATGCATCGCTGACCACAAGTTTTCGTGCCCGCCTGCGTCGGCGCGAACGTCTCATCGGCGCCATCGTCAGCCTCGGGATCCCAGAAGTGACCGAGATACTTGCGACCAGCGGTCACGATTGGCTGTTCCTCGATGCCGAGCACGGGCCACTCGCCACGCTGGATCTCCAGCGCATGATCATCGGTGCCGGCGGGGTGCCTTGCATCGTGCGGCCACCTAATCACGCCGACGTCGAAATCAAGCGGGCGCTGGATGCCGGAGCCGCAGGGATTCTTGTGCCGCAGGTCAATACGGCTGCGCAAGCAGCCGCCATCGTCGCCAGCGCCAAGTTTCCGCCGCAGGGCCAGCGCGGCGTCGGGGTTTCACGTGCCAATGGCTACGGCTACGACGTCGGGGCCTATGTCGCGAGGGCTAACGAGGAGCTTGCCGTCATCGTCCAGGCGGAACACGTAGAGGCCGTACGCAATATCGAGGACATCGTGCGGGTACCGGGCCTCGATGCCGTGTTCGTCGGTCCCTATGACCTCTCGGCCAGTATGGGGAAGGTGGGACAACTGGATGACCCTGAAGTGGTGGCTGCCATCACGCGGGTGGCGGAGGTGACTCTAGCCGCGGGACTTGCGCTCGGTTACTTCGCCACCACGCCCGAGGCGGTATACCCGCGCATCGCCCAGGGCTTTTCGCTCCTTGCCTGCGGTGTCGACACGATCTTTCTCCGCCAGGGCGCACTGCGCATGGCCGAAGCCCTTCGCGGCGCACCAGTCTGAAGCGGGAGAACTCCCGTTCGCCTTCAGGCGGTGCATCTGGCTCATCACTGGTGCTAAGGGATCGCTTTCAGGCTTGCGCGGCCCATTTGTGCACGGTCTTTGCAAAGCCCCTGATAAGCACCGCAGGTTTTCCTCGCCTGCAGACACGATAACCGGGCACCGCCACGATGACTCCGCAGAGCAGCGCGCAATCTCTCGATCTGGACTGGAAGGCCTACCCCCAGGGCGCTGCACTGGACGAGCTGGTCGCGAGCGGAGGCCGGGCGCGCCCCGGGGCGGCGCCCCTGTTGCGCTTACTGGAACGTCTGGGCGGCGCTGAACTGCTCAATCGGCGGCGCGCGGCCGACCACGCGGTGCGCGCCCTTGGTATTACCTTCACTGTCTACAGCGATGGCGAGAATATCGACCGTCAGTGGCCCTATGACATCATCCCGCGCATTCTTCGCGCGCGGGAGTGGACGGGGATCTCGGCCGGTCTGAGTCAGCGGTTGCGGGCACTCAACTGCTTTATCGACGATGTCTACCACCAGCAGCGCATTTTCCGCGCGGGGGTGATGCCAGCCGAAGTGGTGATGGCCGCAGGCAATTACCGTGAAGCCTGCGCCGGTGCGCGACCGGCACACGGCGCGTGGGCCCACATCTGCGGCAGCGATCTGGTGCGCGACAGCGACGGTCAGATGTATGTCCTGGAAGACAATCTACGTGTGCCGTCCGGCGTGTCCTACATGATTGAGAACCGGCGCCTCACCAAGCGGGTCCTGCCCGAGCTTCTCGAGGCCTATCGCGTGAAGCCGGTCGGTGAGTACCCGGCCCAGCTCTTCGACACCCTGGCCTCGCTCAGTCCGCGCCGCACCGAGGCGCCCGAAATCGTGGTGCTCACGCCGGGCATCTATAACTCGGCGTATTTCGAGCACGCGTTCCTTGCCCAGCAGATGGGCGCACAGCTGGTCGAGGGCAGCGATCTTGTCGTCGGTGATGACAACGTCGTCTACATGCGCACGGTTCGCGGGCTCACCCGGGTGGATGTGATCTACCGCCGTGTGGACGACAGTTTTCTCGACCCCGAATGCTTCCGCAAGGATTCGGTGCTGGGCGTGCCGGGCCTCATGCGGGCATGGCGCAAGGGCAAGGTGGCTATCGCCAACGCGCCGGGCACGGGCGTCGCAGACGACAAAGTCGTCTATGCCTATGTCCCGGACATGATTCGGTACTACCTCGGCGAAGACCCGATACTTCCCAACGTGCCCACCTACTTCTGTCACGATGACAAACAGCGTCAGCACGTGCTTGGACATTTGAATGAGCTGGTGGTGAAGCCCACCAATGAGTCGGGGGGGTACGGCATCCTCATCGGTCCCACCGCCTCGCGCGCGGCCCGTGAAGAATGCGCGGCCCGGATCAAGCGTAATCCCCGAGGTTTCGTCGCCCAGCCGGTGGTCGCTCTGTCGACAGCACCCACGTTACTGGGCCGGGAACTTCTGCCGTGCCATGTCGACCTCCGACCATTCTGTCTGCAGGGCGCAAAAAGCTATGTGACCGCAGGCGGTCTCACTCGCGTCGCCCTGCGCCGTGGGTCACTGGTGGTCAATTCCTCGCAGGGTGGTGGCAGTAAGGATACCTGGGTCGTGGAGGACTGATGGCCATGCTCTCGCGGGTTGCCGAACGCCTTTACTGGTTTGGCCGCTATGTTGAGCGGGTCGAGAACACGGCCCGTCTCGTCGGCGTGAACGCGCAGTTGCTGCTCGATATGCCGCACGAGGCCGATGTGCTGTGGCGTGCGCTGGTGGAAATCCTTGGATGCGGCGCCGGTTTCGCCGCAGAGCATCCCCAGGCGACCGAACGTTCGGTGGTGCGTTACGTCCTTGCCGATGAATCGATTCCATCCTCCATCGTCTCTGCGCTGCGCATGGCCCGTGAGAACGCGCGCACGGTCCGCGAGATCTTGCCTTCGGAAGCGTGGGAGCTGATCAACGCGCTCTACCATGAAACCCGGGAGACGGTGGAGAGTGCGCTCGCGCGGCGCAATCGCCAGGAATTCCTCGACGGTCTGGTGATGCGCTGCCATCAGCTCACCGGCATGCTCATGACCACCATGAGTCGCCGCGAGCCGCATCATTTCGTGAATCTTGGGTGGTCTTTGGAGCGCGCCGACATGACCACGCGCATTCTGGATGTGGGATGCATCTATGCCGGGGGGGCGCGCAGCCGCGGGCAACTCGTCGACTACGAAGGCGTGCTGTGGATGAACGTGCTGTTGTCGCTCAGTGCCTACCAGATGTACCGGCAACAGGTGCGAGGACGGGTGGCGGGCGCGGAGGTCGTGGGGTTCCTGCTGCACGACGACGCGTTTCCGCATGCCATCAGCCATTGCCTCGACACGCTTGAATATTCTCTCAGTGCCCTGCCGCGTAATCGGGGTCCGCTTACGGTCAACCGCGAGGTGGTTGCGCATTTGCGACGGGCAGATCCGGCCCGACTACTCGCCGAGGGCCTGCACGAATTTCTCGATCAGCTGCAGGGAGAGCTTGCCCGCCTGCACGCCCAGATCCAGCAGACCTGGTTCAGCGCCTCGGTCTAACCTGACTCGATGCTTCCCCGGCCGATCGGCCGGGGAAATTTGCGCAGCTTATTCCGGCTTTTCACTCAGCCGTGTCTTGCGACGGGCTTCGCCACTGGCCGCGTGGGGGGTGCGGAGCACACTGTCCGCGCCTTTCTCAAGTTCGCGCGCTTCATCCGCAAGGCGAGCTGCCGCGCGCATCATTTCGTGGCCTGCGGCCACCATCTGCACGTAGCGTGTGGCGTCCTGCTCCTTGAAGCAGCCGTCCGCTGTGACCGCCGACACCGCTTCGGCGATCGACAGTGCGGCATAGGCCTTGGCGGCCGCGTAGGGATTGCCGAAGCCTCCGGCCGCGACCGCTTTGGCGGGCGTCACGCTGATCGTGGGCAGCGTCGGACTGCCGCCCTGCTTGAGCCCTTCGATCACCCTGTCGAGTTCCTGCTGGATGAGCCGGAACACACCAGTCGCCGCCAACACCTTGATGACATCGGCGTTGAACAGGCTCATCTCGGTCGGGTCCAGAAACTCGCGGCGGGCGCCGATCATCGAGTCTGCCGGGAAAATCATGAAGCCCTGACCCTCCGGAACGCTCATGACCTGCTTGCCTTCTTCGTTCTTGCGGAAGAAGGCCTTTTTGGACGGACCGTCGCTCAAGGTGATGACAGGGATGCCGGCCGCCGCGATGGCTTTGCGCGCATTGCCGGGGCCCGGCAAGGCAGCATTCGGGCTGACAAGCAGGATGAGTTGCGGTGCACTCGCGATGATGGCCTCGGTGGGCGGCACACAGGAGGCTGGATCGAGCTTCGCCCCGCAGGTGAAGGCCCGCACATCGAGGTCATCACGGTCGGCGCGCTCATCGAGCAGCAGGTCGATAAGGGGGGCAGCGCCAATACAGCCGAGCTTGAGGACGCCGAGCTTGAACACGGATTCAGACATGGGACTCTCCAGGGGTCGGATTTCGGGCCGGAGGGTAGCACGCGTCGGGCTTCGCGCGGAGCGCGCACTTCCACCGTTGGCTGCATGGGATTCTGCGTCCCGGCGTTCGCGCAGGTAGAATCAGCGACGAACTTTTTTCTGCATTGACCCCCATGACACGAATCCTCATCACGCTCGGCTTCCTGATTTCCGGCCTCACCGTCGCATACGCTGCTGCGGAGCCGCTGCCCACCCCACTGGAAGCGGTCACCTACAGCCGAATCAGCACTTCGGCCGAGATAGCCGACTACCTCAGGGCGCTCGCCGCCCGACATCCTGAGACGGCGAAGGTGGACGTTCTGGGCAAGAGTGCCGAGGGACGGGAGCTCGTGCTGCTCCGTTTGTCGAAACCCGCACCGGCGGACGCGCCATCCCGCCCCCGGGTGATGATCGTCGGCAGCCAGCATGGCGCAGCCGAGCCCGCCGGGGGCGAGGCCCTGCTGGTGATCGCCAGAGAACTGCTGGAGGGTGAGCGCCGCGCCCTGCTCGATGATATGGATTTCCTGCTTCTGCCCAACGCCAACCCTGATGGGCGGGATCTGGGGCGACGGTCCAACGCGAACCGCGTCAACCTGAACATCGATTTCGTGAAGCTTACCCAGCCGGAAAATCGCGTCCTGCGTGAGGCGCTCTATCACTATCAGCC
>JBIKOF010000050.1:0-8372 GCA_044358205.1 Gammaproteobacteria bacterium
ATTGATACGCTCGAAGCGATCGTAAGCTTGAGTGAATGCCTTGTCCGCGCGCTCACCCGCGTAGAGGCGCGCGTACTGCCCTTCCAGAATCATGCGTCCGGCCGGGGAAAGCACATAAGCGCCCTGGGTCTCCGCGACACGTCCACGCGCGGTCGCATCCGTCAGCAACGCGCCGACCGCCGCAGCGCTCAGTCCAGTCACTTCGGCCACGGCCGGCGATGCCGCGTGCTTGCGCAAGGCCAAGCCGTGCAGGGCCAGATGCATTTCATTCGAAACAGGCATGGTTCCTCCCGCGCTCAGGTGCCGGCGTCGCGCGCGATGATCCGGTCGCGGATTTCTCGGCGCAGAATCTTGTTTGCCGCGCTCTTCGGCAATTCCTTCCAGCACTCGATGGCCTTGGGGCGCTTGTAGTTGGCAAGGTGGGCGCGCGCATGCTCGAGCAGCGCCTCGGTATCCAGATCGTCCCGTCCGGCGACCACGGCGTGGATACGGTCGCCCCACTTTTCGTCGGGCAGACCGACGACCGCCGCCTCAACCACACCGTCGAAGGCCAGCAGCACGTCTTCCACTTCACGCGGGTAGACGTTGTATCCGCCCGAGATGAGCATGTCGTTCTTGCGATCCAGGATGTAGAAATAGCCATCCTCATCCATGCGGCCGATGTCTCCGGTGTGCAACCAGCCGTTGCGGAAAGCCTGCTCGGTCGCCTCGGGTCGGTTCCAGTAATAAGCCATGGTCTGGGGTCCGCGACAGCAGATTTCGCCTACCTCCCCCGGTGCCACGGGGCGGTCTTCGTCGTCCAGCACGCACACGTCCACGAAAGTGAACGGACGTCCGCAGGAACCCGTGCGATCGTGTTCGTCCGGCCCAAGACAGGTGATGACCATCGGGCTCTCGGCCTGACCGTAGGTCTGCGCGAATACCTTACCAAAGCGAGCCTGGGCGCGATCGAGCACTGCCGGCGCGATGGGCGAGGCGCCGTAACTGATAGTGCGCAGATTGAGCTTTGCCGTGGCCAGCGCCGGTTCTTCGAGAATCATTGCCAGCATGGTCGGGACCAGAAAGGTCATGCTGGCCTGGGTCGTTTCGGCCAGCTGCACGAACTCGGCCGGATCGAACTTGGGCATGATGAGCGAAGTCGCCCCGCGTGCCAGCGCCGGCAGGAAAAACGCGCCAGAGGCGTGCGCAATGGGTGCCGCATGCAGGAAGATGTCCCCGGGACGGATATCGGGTACGAGATCCATCAGAAACGCCGAAAGCTCCGCCAGCTCGCCGCGCGTCGTCAGCGTGACCGCCTTGGCCTTGCCGGTGGTACCACCGGTGAAGCCCAGCCGATACGGTGCGTCCAGCGCACGGTCGACGGCGCAGGGCGTTGTCGCGCCCTCGGCGATAAGCCGGGTGAGTTCGTCGGGACCGATGAGCTGCTCTGCCTCAAGCCCGGCCACCCCCGCATGGATCACGGCCCGGCAGCCAGAATCCGCGATCTTGTACTGGTGATTGTCCAGAGTCTCGCGGGTATTCAGCCCAACGCGCACCAGACCGGCCTTGGCCACTGCGTAGTAGGCAATGAGGCACTCGATGCTATTGGAAAGTAGCACTCCAACGCGATCGCCAGTCGCAAGCCCGCGCGCAAGCAGCGCGTTGCCAAGACGATCGGTCGCGGCATCGAATTCCCGAAAACTGATACTGCGCGTGCCTTCCACGAGGCACGCGGCGTCGCCGTGGTAGCGCGCGGCGCGCCGGATGAGCTGTCCTATCTGCATGGTGTCCTACTTGCGAAGTGCTTCGATGTCCGCCCGCCTGAGTCCCGCGCCACGCCCTTCCAGCGTGCGCGAACCTTCCTGTTCGATGCGGTACATCTCGCCGGCGAGCGGCGTGTCGTAGTGGTATTTGAGCCAGCTTTCGCAGCGAAAGCGAAAGCGTGGCTGGTTCAGGCGCGGGGTGAAGGCTTTTACCGCCGCATTATATTCCTCGATGCTCAACACCCCGCGGGTGGTCCGATAGCGGTCGACCTTGGGTTCTAGGTGTGTCACGCCGGGACGCAGGTCTCCGCAGCTCAACGTGTGATCGCCGTCGTCCAGAATGGAGTACGGGATCAGAGAGTAAGTGTTGGCGGGCAGATTCGAGTGCTGCATCAACGCATAGTCATGCGTGCGCTGGCCGGGATGGGACAAGGGCCCCAGGATCTCATACAGCGACATGTTGCCGTACTCGTCATTGAGCAGCGGCCGGAACCGCTCGGCCCGTTCATCGACGAGGATCCAGTCTGCCGGGTCGTAACACCCCGCCACATGGGCGATGTCCTTGCAGATGGCGAAATAAGTGATAGCCCCGGCATCGATCATCTGGTCGCGCGTCCAGCCCGCGATGCGCTTCCAGAGACGCGAGGTTGCATCCTTGGCGCGCTGGGTCAGGTCGTTGAAGGTGGCGATGAGTTCATCCCGGCTGCCCATGCCGACCGGCTCATAGGAGTCGGTGAGACAGTCGGAGGTGTAAAGCCCCACCCCCACCATGTGATGCGACTTGAATTCCGGCTGCGACTCGAAGGATCCCCAGTCGTCCATGATGTTGAAATGGCAGTCCTTCACCGCCATGGGCACGGTGAGATTGTTGTACGGCATGTCCGCAGCGACGCCATCGAGCCAGGGGTAGTCGCCCTCCGCGAGATCCATGAAATCGCGCACGATAAGTTCGCGCTCGTCGTCCAGCCGGTAAGGACCCTGATTGGATAGCGCGATGCGCGACTCGCAGGACACCAGAAACCCATACTGTGAGGTGGCGGCCATGAAGGCCTGGGCTGCCGTGTGCAGCGGATCGCCCTCTGCACAGTCGTAGAGGTCGGCATGAAAAACCTGCAGGCGCCGCTCGGGCAGGATCTGGCTGCGATGACCGAACTCGCGATTCGTCAGGTGGGCATCGTTGCGGTGCCAGGCGAGTTGGAATCGCTTCCAGAAGTCCATCACGTAGACGACGTCCTCCACCGCATCCTGAGGACGGATGAGCCCCAGCGAGATGAGATACTCGCGACCGAGCAGATAAAAGTTGGGCAGGCCCCAGCCCATGGCAGGGTTCTGACATTTGAGCCCTCTGCCGCGGACGCGGTCGCCGATTTCCTCAGCGCGCATGTGGGACTCGATCTTACGCAGCAATGCCGGGTATCGGTAAAAGGCCATGAAGTACGACAGCACCATGTAGGGCGAAACCGGGAAAAGCTTCGACTCCTGCACGGTGCGGGTGAGGCACAGCCAGTAGGTTTCATCGGTGTTCTGCTGGATGAGATTGTTGGTCTCCAGCAATTGAGCATAGGTGAGATTCATCGGGCCACCCGCCAGACCCGGCCGGTCTGTTCCTGTCCGCGTTGGTAGTGTTCGGCCGTCTTGGCGGTGGCGGTGCACTCTATGCGCACGATGTCACCTTCCCTGATCCCGGACACCCGGGCATTCATGAAACACGGGATACCGTATTCGCGGGTAAGAATGCCCAGATGCGAACGTACCGTTCCGCCGGCACAGAGCACGCCCGCGAATTGTTCGAGAATGGGCGCCGTGAGCGTGCCACCGGAATCGTCGATCACCGCGATGGTGCCGGGCGGCACACCGTTTTCGAGATAGTTCAGCACCACGGCGCTGGAACGTACGTAGCGTGCGGTGCCAATGAGATCTTCATCGTAGCGCACCACGTTGTCGCCGATACCCCGCTGTTCCAGTCCCGCGTCGTCCGCGGGCAGCACCACCGCCTCTGGATGCTCGAAGCTGAAGGTCCCGAGGTCAGTCTCTACGCCCTCAGCCGCCAGGTAGGCCTCCGGGCGTTCCCTCTGGGAGACCACTGCCGACCAGACATACCGGTGGCCGTAGGCAAGCAAGCGCGCATCGATGGCTGCAAAATCTTCCCGCGTGATGCCATCGATGGCGTCGTTGAACACGAAATCGCCCCACGCCTTGCCTGAGGCCGCCAAGCGCTGGCGCACCAGATCCTTCACCGCGAGATGAAAGGCTTCTACCACCGGGGTGGTGCATTCCTCACCGAACTTGTCGGTATCGCCAAGCAGACGCGTCATGAAGGAACTCCGCTATCAGGACCGCATGAACAACCGTTGGGGCACGGCGGCGCAAGGATCACCCATTGGCCAGAGCGGTGCAACCGCAGCGGGCAGTACCCGCCAAGCGGGGTACAATCCGGCCATGCTCGCCTTCCGGGACACTGTCGATCTCGCACTGGGAGCGCTGCTCGCGCAGCGCAGACGCACGGGACTCATCGCAGTGGCCTCCGCTATTGGCGTGGCCGCTGTCCTGCTGTTGACAGGGCTTGGTGAAGGCGCCCGCCGCTATGTCGTCAACGAATTCAGCGCCCTCGGCACGCATCTGCTGGTGGTGTTTCCGGGGCGCAACGAAACCGTGGGTGGACCGCCACCGATGATGGGTGAAACCCCCCGCGATCTCACCATCAACGATGCCGAGGCGCTCGCGCGCATTCCCGGGGTGACACGCGTCGTACCGCTGATGATCGGCTCGGCTAACGTATCGGTGGCCAGCGGTCTGGAACGCGAGACCACCCTGCTCGGGGCTACTGCCGATTTGCAGACTGTGCGACGCCTCGTGATGTCGGAAGGTCACTTCCTGCCCCGCATCGAGGCTACGCGCGCAGGTTCTGGCTGCGTGCTGGGTCTGCGCCTGCGCGAGGAATTCTTCGGTGACGGACGGGCGCTCGGTCAATGGCTCAGGGTGGGTGACCGGCGCTGTCGGGTGATCGGGGTGCTCGGCACGACCGGTGTCTCCATGGGCACCAATTACAACGAAGTGATCCTGATGCCGCTTGGCACGGCCCAGTCGGTGATGGATACCGAGGCCCTGTTCCGCATTCTGGTCGAAGCCCGGGAGGGCGAATCAGGGGAAGCCATGGTGGCCAGCATCCGGCGCACCATGAAAACCCAACATGAAGGAGAAGACGACGTCACCATCATCACCCAGGACAGCGTGGTGGCCACCTTCGACCGCATTCTGGGTACGCTCACTCTGGGGGTGGCCGCAGTCTCGGCCGTCAGCATGGTGGTCGCCGGTATTCTGGTGATGAACGTGATGCTGGTGAGCGTGGCCCAGCGCCGTAGCGAAATCGGATTGTTCAAGGCCTTGGGCGCGCATCCGCGCGACATCCGCGATCTTTTTCTGGTGGAGTCGGTGATGCTCGCCGGCACTGGCGCCGGTCTCGGCTTTGCAGTGGGTTATGTGGCGCTGTTCCTGCTCCGGCTACGCTATCCCGACTTCCCCGCCGCCACCCCCTGGTGGGGCGTGGTCTCAGCACTGGTAACCGCCCTCGGTTCGGGTTTGATTTTTGGCGTCGGTCCAGCGCGCAGGGCGGCGCGCCTCGATCCGGTGGAAGCCTTGTCGGGGCGTCGCTGATATGCGCGGCGCCGATCTCGTCGGGTTCTCCTGGGCGGCGGTGACCGCGCAGCGCCAGCGCTCGCTGCTGACCATCCTGGGCATCGCGGTGGGCATTGCAACCGTCATCCTACTGACAGCCATGGGCGAAGGTCTGCGCCAGTTCGCGCTTGGGGAATTCACCCAATTCGGCACCAACCTCATCGCCATCCATCCTGGCAAAACCACGACCTTGGGTGGATCCATCGGCCAGATCTCGACCAACCGTCCGCTTACCATCGACGATGCCCGTGTCCTGCAACGCTTGCCAGATCTGCAGGGCGTCGTGCCCGTTATCCAGGGCAATGCCCAGGTCGAGGCTGGGGCGCGGCGGCGGCGCACGATGGTGTTTGGCGTGTCCGCCGACATGCCACAGACCTATCGTATGGAGGTAGCATTCGGAAGTTTTCTGCCCGCCCAGGATTACGCCACTGCGCAACCCCTGGCCGTGCTCGGGCACCGGACGTGGCGTGAACTGTTTGGCAATGAGAACCCGCTCGGGCACAAGGTGCGCATCGGGGTAGACAGTTTCCGCATCATCGGCGTGATGAAATCCAAGGGGCAGTTCCTCGGTTTCGATCTCGACGACAGCCTTTACGTGCCCGTCGGACGCGCGTCGGCAATCTTCGATCGCGAAGGTCTGCACGAAATCGATGTGCTTTACCGCGAAGGCCTCGAGGCGGGGCCGGTTAAACGCCACCTGCGACGCACGCTGCGGGCCCTGCACGGGCAAGAGGATTTTTCACTCACCTCGCAGGATCAGATGCTCGATGTTCTGGGCTCGATTCTGGGCGTGCTGACCGCAGGCGTCGCCGCACTCGGGGGTATTTCGCTCTTGGTAGGCGCGATTGGCATCGCCACCATCATGACGATCGCCTTGGCCGAACGGACGGCCGAGATAGGGCTGCTGCGCGCCCTCGGCGCGCGCCGGCGCGACATTCTGCGCTGTTTCCTACTGGAAGCTGCGGTGCTCGGCGGCGTTGGGGGCGCCGCCGGACTGGTGCTTGCCCTGACCGTCATCGTGTCCCTGATTCTGCTTGCGCCCAAGCTTCCGCTGGCCGTGGCATGGCCCTACGCTGGCGCCGCGGTCGGACTTTCGGTGCTGATAGGGCTGCTGGCCGGTCTGCTGCCCGCGGCGCGTGCTGCAGGCCTCGATCCCATTACGGCGCTCAGGGCGGAATAAAAGGATTCGGCCTCATGCTGCCGAATTTCCTGCTTGTCAGCGCGCACTGCTTCGCGACCACTGCACTCCACCCTTGTGCCGGCAAGCACCTCAGTCCGTCGGACCCCGAATTCGGGCGGCGGGGATTCAGGTCAGGCTGCCCAGTTCATCCGCCAGTTTGCGCAGTTTGAATTTCTGGATCTTGCCGGTGGATGTCTTTGGCAACTCGTGAAAGACCACGGTTTTCGGCGCCTTGAAGTGAGCAAGATGCTGCCGGCAATACTTGATGAGATCTGTCTCCGTGACCGGCGCAGCGTCGGCTTTCAGCCACACAAACGCGCAGGGCGTTTCTCCCCATTTCTCATCGGGGCGCGCGACCACGGCAGCCTCCAACACCGAGGGGTGCCGGTAGAGCACCTCTTCCACTTCGATGGAAGAGATGTTTTCACCACCCGAGATGATGATGTCTTTCGAACGGTCCTTGATCTGGATGTAGTTCTCGGGGTGCATCACCCCGAGATCTCCGCTGTGAAACCAGCCATTGCCCAGTGACTCCTGAGTGGCCTTTTCGTTCTTCAGGTAACCGCGCATCACCACGTTGCCCTTGAACATGATTTCCCCGATGGTCTCGCCGTCGCGTGGCACGGGAATGAGGGTATCAGGATCGACCACTTCGAGATTTTCGAGCACGGGATAACGCACGCCCTGACGAATCTTCAGCGCAGCGCGTTCCTCGCGACTGAGAGATGCCCATTCGTCCTGTGGTGCGCCGAAGACCGAGGGGCCGTAGGTTTCGGTCAAACCGTAGGTGTGGATGACCTTGAAACCCGCGTCTTCCATGCCATCCATGATGGCTGCCGGTGGCGCAGCCCCCGCTGTCATCACCTGCACTGGCCCCGGCAATTGACGTTTGTCGGCGGCACTTGCATGCACGATGAAATTGAGAACGATGGGCGCCCCACAGAAGTGGGTAACCTGTTCATCGGCCAGGGCCGCATAGATATTGGGGGCACTGATCCGGCGCAGGCAGATGTTCGTACCGCCCTGCAGGGCGAGCGTCCAGGGAAAGCACCAGCCGCAGCAGTGGAACATCGGTAGCGTCCACAGATAAACCGGGTTCAGCGGCATGCTCCAGCACAGTACGTTGCTTACCGCGTTGAGGTAGGCGCCCCGATGGTGATAGACCACACCCTTGGGGTTGCCTGTGGTGCCCGAGGTATAGCAGAGCGCCATCGCCTGCCATTCATCGGCAGGCAGCTGCCACGGGGCTTCCGGATCGCCTTCAGCCAAGAGCTCCTCGTATTCCAGATCCCCCAGACGTTCGTGGCAGGGGGCCTGCTCGTCGGCGATGTCGATGACCAGTGGCTTGACGCTGCACTTGGCCAGCGCTTCCCGCATCACTGGCGCGAATTCGGTATCGACCATCACCGCCTTGGCCTCCCCATGATCGAGGATGAAGGCGATGGCATCGGCATCGAGCCGGATATTGATGGGGTTCAGCACGGCGCCACAGGCCGGCACGCCGAACAATGCCTCGTAGAACGCGGGAATGTTGGTCGCGACGATTGCGATGGTGTCCCCCAGTCCGAAGCCGCGTTGACGCAGCGCCGAGTCGAGACGTCGGCAGCGCGCGAATGTCTCACGCCAGGTGAAGCGACGGGCGCCGTGAACGACCGAGGTGCGCTGTGGATAAACGGACGCGGCGCGTTCCACGAAGGACAGCGGCGACAAGGGAGTGTAGTTGGCTTCGCACTTGTCGAGGCCCTGTTGGTACATGCTGTTCATGAGCGTAATTC
>JBIKOF010000051.1:0-8341 GCA_044358205.1 Gammaproteobacteria bacterium
CGAGGGCTTGCTGCAGGATTTCTCCAACCTGTGATGCGGTCAGCACTGCCGGTGTAGCCGCGGCGCGTGGCGGGAAGCGATTAACACCCGCACCGTTCTCCAGAATGAAAGCGCCCCGTGCGGCCAACTGGATACTGGCATTTGCAGCGGTCGCCGGGATGAAACCGGAGCCGACGGTGCCGTAGGTGCGACCAGACTTGATGACGTTAGCGGTGTAGCCAGGAACGGTAATCGGCACGGAGTTGATTGGCGTCACCCGCGCTACCCCCGGTGCGGTCGACGTTGCATAGGGGAGAATCAGGCCACCGGCCTTAATTCTGTTCGCACGAATCGCGAGTGGCGCTGCATAACCCTTGGTGGCTGCCAAGGCTATCTGCTCTTCGACATCGGCGCTTGGTCGGCGGGGTGTTAAATCGAGCGTGTAAGTGGCGTTATCACCTGCAATAACACCCACGCCGCCCACCACCACCCCGGCCTTGTAGAGTGGAAATCCACCGGGATCGGCCGCGAGCCCCAACGGCGAGCGCCGCGGTCCTCCCCCAAGCCCCGCTCCCGGGTCGGCCGTACGGACCAGATCACCGCAGGGGAGTTGGCTGAACTGCACACCGAACAAGGGGCCACCGGGCGTAAATCGCACACCAGGTGCGAAGTGATTCTGAACGATGAAACTCGCCGTACGGGTGCTGAAGGCATTACCGGAGGATGAAAGATAAGCGCCCGTGATTGCCTTCGTGATCGCAGCCAGCGCCGCCAGATCGAGCCCTGTCGCCGTGCTGGAGACACCTTCAAGTCCACCGTTTACAGCCAAGCCGCTTTGCAGCGTCACAGCGCTTGCCATTCCGCGGCGATGCACGGTGAGTACATTTCCGACCCTGTCTGTTACCGCGATTGTGTACCGGGAAAAACCGAGACCCTCGGCAGCTTCCTCTCCTTGTCCGACTACGCGCCGCACATCGGCACTGCTGAGGCTGGTGGCGTGAGCAGATGTGGCGAGGAACAGGCTGCTGATCAAGCCACTCGTAAAAATGACCCGTCGCAACAGGCTAAATGCCGTCGTCTCAGCGCGCATCGGCGGTTACAGCTGAGACCGGACGCGGCGCATAAGGGTGCCCGGCAGGTGGCAGGCGCGCGGGCTGGTGGAAGCCGTGACACAGGCCACAGTCAGAGGTCACCTTGCCTTCAGCCGGCGTGGCGCCGGCGTGGCAGTCCCGACAGACAGCGATGCGCGGCATGAGCACTTCGCTCGCCTTACCGGAACTGGCGGCAGCGTGACAGTCGCTGCACTTCGCTGTCGCGTGTGCACGGTGATTGAATACCGACTTCGGCATCCAGATATGGTCTTTAGCGATCGGCGCGATATCCCACTGCGGAAGATCCGCACCTGGCGAAGTGTCGGCGGTAGGAGTGGATCGTCGTGAAACCTCGTGACACACCATGCAGGAAGTTTTCTCGAACAGCGCTGTCGCTGCCGCAGCAGCGCGGGAACGCGGATCACCCGCGCCGTTCAGGAAAGACATCGGTGCACGCGACTGCTCGCCAGGTCGCTTGATTTCAATCGGTGGAGAGGGACGCGGTTCGGTCGGCGGCAAACCTCCACGCGCAGCAGCATAGGCATAGAACTCGCGCAAGGTAGAAAGCACATCCGCAACCGGCCCATGAGGCACTTCGCGCGCAGAGAGAAGAGGCTCTATCCGCAGTGCGTGGCACGACTGGCAGTGCTCACGCATCTTCACTGGCGCAAAGCCCAGCCCATCCGGATCGGGGGTGTGACAGTTGTCACAGGCCATGCGCACTTCACCCTTCGGACTTGCGATGCCTTCCGCAGCGAGATGAACATCGTGCGGGAACTTGAGATTCGTAGGCTCATGCAGGGAATTCCTGCCATCTGGTCGCACGCGCTTCAGGCTTCCATCCGCGGCGTCCGTGCGTAACTGGACACGAAACTCAGGGTGCTCATCGGCAAAATCACGCACGTTCAAAGTCTGCGTCGCGGGCAGGCTGTTCTTGATTTCGCCATGGCAGCCTGCACAGGCTGCACCCGTGAAGTGCAGGTTCTGGCTGGCTAACGCGAAAGCACCCTTGTGATCACGGTGGCAGCTTGCGCAGCGGACGTCGCTTATTCCATCGACGTTTCCGGCTTCTCGCGCCACGTGATCACCGATTCCGCGATGGCAAGTGAGGCAATCCTTGTCCTGTACGCGAACGAAGGATGTGCTGTGGCATACCTTGCAGTCATGCGCCCAGGGAGTGTGGGCCGATGCGAGCGGACCAGGATTCCAGGGAACATCGAGTGCAAGTGCGGTAGGCGCTGGCGCATCAGGGGTCTCAGCGAACTTCCGAGGTTGCCCGGTTGACTGGTCGTTCAGGAAGGCGAGTGGGGTGTCTTGCGTCCAACCCTCAACCAGACGGGACACACGCGACGCGTGCTCCGAAGCCAGCATGGGCAGAAGCAGGAATCCGCCCAAGGTTGCTACCAGCAGCAACCACGACAGCAACCGGCGTCCACGCTGCGGTCGCTGGAGTCTCGCAATCTCGCGAGCAATGGGATCGTTGTTTCCGACGTTAGCCACGCGCTACGGCCTCTACCAGTAGAAGAAGACCGCGACCACATGCGCCGTAAGGCTACCCAGCAGCGCGATGGAGAGTGGCACATGGAACATCAGCCACACATCAGTCCAGGCCTTCAAGCGCAGGAAATGGCGAATTTTCGTGAGCTGGGCGAGTCGCTGGTACTGCACGGCGTAAATCTCGCGCTGTTCGCCTTTGGCATAGCGTTCGAGTGCGATCACCGCACGCCGGGTCGGGCAGTGGCGCACTTTGCCGCGCAGCCGCGCAAAGAGTCCGCTCACTATGGGCGCAGCTGCCGATTCTTCGACAAGCATTTTGACTTCTGGCCCCATGTCCTGCGCGAGACGGCGCGAACGGGCATCGAGTTCGCGCAGCACCTCGCCATGTTCGAGCAGCGTCTTGCCCTCGAGCAGTCCCCCCATGAGCGTGGGGTTGCGCGCATAGACCACCGTGCCCCACACCCCGCTCACGATGACCAGACTCATCAAGACATAGGCAAGGGTGTGGACATTCCAGCCAAACTCGAAAGCAGCATGCAGGGTAGCGATGATAAACAGGGCCAGCCCAAGGTAGACGTGGGCAGACAACCAGCCCTGAACGGTACCGAGACGTGAACGATAGGCGCGCTTGCGCATGCCGAAGAGGATGAGGAGCAGGATGAGCGCTGCGCCCACCGTGCCGAGCGTATACCCCAGCCAGGTATCCCCTCGCGGCCCGAGCGGGGGTTCGTGCCAGACGTAAGCAATGATGCTGGCGACGACCAGCACGGCGGACAGTCGCAGGTAGCGAAAACCTGAGAACCCAAGAAATCCTGGCCTGGCCATGCCCGCCACCTTGGCAGAGTTTCTTTATTTGAAGTTTAAAAATAGCCTTTAACCCACTTTGAGACAAGGAAATTATGGAATGCTAAACAGACCATATTCCGGAAAGGCTGGTCTTTAGAGTTGATAGGTGCATATATTTGCACCCATGAAGACACCGACGCCCCGTCAGCAGGCCATTCTGGAATTCGTGGTGGCCCATCTCACCCGCGAGGGGATGCCGCCCACGTTGGCGGAGATTGCTCAGGCCTTCGGCTTCAGCCAGGTCCGGGCGGCCCAGAAGCACCTGGCGGCGCTGGCTGCCAAGGGGCACCTTGAGTTGCTGCCCGGCAAGGCCAGGGGTATCCGCCTGCCAGGGCGCGGTGTTGAAACCCTGCGTCTGCCCATTCTTGGGCGTGTGGCCGCGGGCCCGCCCACGGCGGCAGATGAAAATGCGGAGGCTGAGCGAATCAGCGTAGACCGCAGCCTCTTCTCGCCCACCCCGCACTATCTGCTACGGGTACGCGGGGACTCCATGCGCGATGAGGGCATTCTGGACGGCGATCTGCTGGCCATACATCACACCCCGGTCGCGGAGAACGGCCGAATCGTGGTGGCGCGTCTGGATGACGGAATCACGGTAAAGCGCCTCGAGCGGCAGGGGGAGTCCATCCGGCTCCTGCCCCGTAACCCCGACTACCAGCCACTGGTTGTGGATCCGACGGTCGATTTCGCCATCGTTGGGCTTTTCTGCGGGCTGGTCCGGCAGGCATGAAAACGCTGCCTGAAAGCCTGGATGCCCTGCTGCAGGGTCGCCGAATCTGGCGCGGCGCATCTACTGGCGTGCCATCCCAGCCAGGGTGCGGGACGGGCCTGCGCGCATTGGATGCGGTACTGCCCTCAGGGGGATGGCCAGCCTCGGGGCTGGTAGAAGTTCTGCACGGGGCTCCAGGTCAGGGCGAGCTTTCCCTGATCCTGCCGAGTCTCGCCCACCTCACACGTCGCGCCCGCCCCGTACTGCTGATCGCCCCGCCCTATCAGCCCTACGCCCCTGCCTGGCAACAGGCTGGGGTGCATCTGGCCCGGCTGCATGTCCTGCGGGTTGAAGCCTCGTCAGGCCTGTGGGCGATGGAGCAGGCACTCCGGGCCGGCTGTTGCGGGGCGGTGCTCGGCTGGTTGCCCATCGTGGACGACAAGGCTTTGCGTCGCCTGCAACTGGCGGCCGAGACGGGGCCGAGTCTGGGCTTCCTGTTTCGTGGCCTTGCCGCAGGACAGACCAACTCGCTGGCTGCGCTGCGTATCGCTGTGGAGGCCGGTCGAGGGGGCAACGAGATCCGCGTTCTGAAGTGTCGAGGACGTAATCCCCCACAGGCCGCGCTTTCATTGCGCAGCCGCAGCCTGCATTGAAACCGGAATTGTCTGCATGCTGTGGGCCGGGATCGTATTGCCGCAACTGGCACTGGACGGGGTGCTCCGCCACCAGCCAGACCCATCGCTTCCGCTTGCGCTCATTACAGGACCGAGCCAGCAGCGCCTGATCGCAGCAGTCAATTCGCGAGCCGGGGAATTTGGCGTGCGGCCTGGTATGGACATCCCGACGGCACGCGCATTGGCAACCCATCTGGTGCTGCACGAGCACGATACCGCGCAGGTCGCGCGGCTACTGCAATTCCTCGCCGCATGGGCCTATCGCTACAGCTCGTTGGTCAGTCTGGAAGGAGACAACGGATTACTGCTCGAGGTTGGCGCAAGCCTGGGCCTCTTTGGCCCATGGCCGACGTTTGCAGCACGCCTGAAATCCGAACTTCATGAAGCAGGTTTTCAGCATGCATTGGCACTTGCGCCAACCCCGCTGGCCGCCTTGATGTTGGCCCGCAGTGCATTGATTGCTCCCGCGCGGGCCCCCAGTGCAATCACGGACCTGCATGAACTGCATACAGGATTAGGCCCTGTGCCGCTGACAGCCAGTGGCCTGCCTCCGACCACCATCGCCACGCTGGCTCGCACAGGTCTGCATAGTCTGGGGCAATGTCTGACTTTGCCGCGTGCGGGGCTGGCGCGACGCTTCGGCCATACGCTGCTGCCGTGGTTCGAGAAACTACTGGGCGAGCGCGCGGATCCCAGAGCCTGCTACGAGCCACCCGATGAATTCATTGCGGGACTGGAGTTCAACCATGAAGTGAGCCACACCTCACCTCTGGTATTCCCGCTGCGCCGGATGATCGGCGATCTGGTGCTTTATCTCTCCCGCCGCGAATACGGCGTACAGCATTTCATGCTCGAACTTGCACATGCCACCCTGCCGCCGACGCGTCTGGAGATAGGCCTGCGGGCACCCAGTCGGGAAGCCACACACCTGCTGGCGCTGTGCCAGACTCGTCTCGAACACTTGATCCTGCGCGGGCCCGTGCGTGGCCTGAAGCTCGTGGCGCGGGATCTGCCACGCTTCACGCCAACAACACAGGATCTGTTCAGCAGCGGCTCCGAAACAACGACCGCATGGGAAGTGCTATGCGATCGCCTGCGCGCAAGACTGGGGGATGATGCACTCTTCCAACTCCAGCCCTGGGCGGACGCTCGCCCGGAACGCGGCATGCAGGAAGTGCCATTGCTGGTGCATGAACCCGCTATCCGTTACATACCGCCACGTCCGGGCTGGCTGCTGACCCAACCCACGCCCTGGCGTGGACAGGTACAGCAGATCCTGTGCGGTCCCGAGCGTATCGAGGCCGGCTGGTGGGAGGGCGAAGAAATCCGTCGCGACTACTACGTCGTCGAGACCGACCAGGGCCAGCGCGCCTGGGTATTCCGGCAGGCCGGGCAGCAGGACGGGATGTGGATGCTGCATGGATGGTTTGGATGAACCGCCATCCGACATCTCAGACGCCCTATGCCGAGTTGCACTGTCTCAGCAATTTCAGCTTTGGACGGGGCGCTTCGAGCGCACGTGAACTCTTTGCCCGCGCAGCCGAACTGGGCTACGCGGCATTGGCCATCACCGATGAGTGCTCAATGGCGGGGATAGTGCGCGCACTGGAAGCCTCACGGGAATCCGGCGTACCCCTCATCACCGGCAGCGAAATCACGCTGGATGATGGTCTGAAGCTCATCCTGCTGGTGGAGAACGCGGCGGGCTACTCCAACCTCTGCCGCCTGATCACCCAGGGCCGTCGGCAGGCCGACAAGGGGCGCTATCACCTCACACGTGCAGATTTTCCACCCGGCATATTGGGTGTGCTCGCACTGTGGGTGCCTCCTGCACCGGCGTGTTGCGCGCTGGAAAATCCCATGGTCGCAGAGCAGGGGAGCTGGGTCCGCCAGCACTTCGGGCGCCGTGCGTGGCTGGCCGTGGAATTGCATCGAGGCGCCGACGATACAACCCGGCTGATAGCGCTGCGCGACCTTGCAGCCAGACTGGATTTACCAGTCGTGGCCTGCGGGGATGCGCACATGCATGTGCGTGCGCGACGCGCCCTGCAGGACACGCTCACGGCCATTCGTCACCAGGTCACGCTCGCAGAGGCCGGTGCCTTTCTTTTTCCCAACGGTGAGCGGCATCTGCGTACGCCGTCGGCATTGCGCGCGATCTATGGGGAAGATCTGTGCGCCGAGACGATACGGATTGCGCGTCGTTGCAGCTTCGATCTGGGACAGCTGCGCTATGAGTATCCGCATGAGCTGGTTCCCGCAGGGCATACGCCGACGAGCTGGCTATGGGAACTGGTCCAGGAGGGATCTCGCTGGCGATGGCCCGATGGCGTACCCGGTACCGTTGAAATCCAGATCACACGCGAACTCAAACTCATCGAGGAACTGGGCTACGAAGCCTTCTTTCTTACGGTGCACGACCTGGTGCGTCATGCCCGTCGCCAGGGAATCCTCTGCCAGGGGCGAGGTTCAGCCGCAAATTCCGCGGTGTGCTTCGCACTGGGTATCACCGAAGTCGATCCGGCACGACACCAGCTGCTGTTCGAGCGCTTCATTTCGCGCGAACGCCGCGAGCCCCCGGATATCGATGTCGATTTCGAACACAACCGCCGCGAGGAAGTCATTCAGTACGTCTATCGGAAATACGGCCGGGAACGGGCGGCATTGGCCGCTACCGTCATCTGCTATCGCGCGAAAAGCGCACTGCGCGATGCGGGACGTGTTTTCGGCCTGGCTTCGGAACAGATCGACCTGCTGAGTCAGGCTGCTGCCTGGTGGGACGGCGAAACCCCACTCGACGAGCGCCTGCGTGAACGTGGCATCGAGCCAGAAAACCCCGTATTGCGCCGGGTGCTCGCCATTGCGGGTCAGCTCATTGACAGCCCCCGTCATCTCTCCCAGCACGTGGGTGGTTTCGTGATCTCGGAACAGCCGCTACATCACCTCGTGCCGGTGGAAAATGCGGCCATGCCGGAACGCACGATCATCCAGTGGGACAAGGACGATCTCGAGACCCTGGGGCTGCTCAAGGTCGACTGCCTTGCCCTGGGCATGCTCACCTGTCTCAGTCGCTGCTTCGATTTGCTGCATGCACTGCGTGGTCGGCGGTGGAGTCCAGCAACATTGCCAGCCGAGGATCCGGCAACCTACGCCATGATCCAGCGTGCCGATACCGTAGGCGTGTTTCAGATCGAATCCCGTGCCCAGATGGCGATGTTGCCTCGCCTGAAGCCCGCCTGTTTCTATGATCTGGTGATTGAAGTCGCGATCGTGCGTCCGGGGCCTATTCAGGGCCGGATGGTTCATCCCTACCTGCGCCGGCGGCAAGGGTTAGAGCCTGTCGAGTATCCCTCCCCCGAATTGCGCACGGTATTCGAGCGCACCCTCGGTGTTCCGCTTTTCCAGGAACAGGTGATGCAACTCGCCATCGTGGGCGCGGGCTTCACACCCGGCGAGGCCGACCAGCTACGGCGATCGATGGCCGCCTGGAAACGTCGCGGCGGACTCGAATATTTTCGTGAGCGTATCGTCAGCGGAATGCAAGC
>JBIKOF010000052.1:0-8308 GCA_044358205.1 Gammaproteobacteria bacterium
AACATTCGACCGCGCGATTGCTCTGGGGAGTGACGTGGCCGAAGCCCACTGCTGCCGCGGACGCATCCTCAAGCGTCTTGGTCGATGGGAAGAGGCGCAGGACAGCTATGCTGCTGCGGTGGTGGCGGATCCGACCCGCGCCGACGCTCGAAATGACCAGGCCAATCTGCTCGTCGATCTTGGGCGCTTGGCCGAAGCTGTGCACTGCTACGACGATGCCATTCGCCTCAAGCCCGATTTGGCAGCGGCGCATTACAACAGAGCAAATGCACTCCTGCAGATGCACCGGCTGCCCGACGCGCTGGAAAGTTACGATCGCGCGCTCGAGTTCCTCGACGACAAGCCCGAAGTTCACAGCAATCGCGCCAATGTTCTCGATGGGCTGCGCCGCCCTGAAGAGGCGCTTGCTGGTTACTCCCGCGTGCTTGCTCTGGACAGTGAATTCGATTTTGCGCGTAGCGCCAAAGTCTATATGCAGATGAAGATCTGTGACTGGGAAAACCTCGACAGTCAGCTTTTGGCCATCACTCAGCGAATAAAAGAGGGCTTACCGGCTGCGCGGCCTTTCGCGATGCTTGCGGTCATCGATGACCCACTTCTGCATCGCCGTACCTCGGAAATTCATCACAAACGACTTGCTGCCGGGCCACGACCCGTAGAAATTCGCCCAGCGAATGACCGAGCCGAAAAAATAAAAATAGGCTATTTTTCGGCGGATTTTCACGATCACGCTACAGCGCATCTGATGGCGCAGATGCTCGAATCTCACGATCGGGACCGATTCGAGCTGACGGCTTTCACTTTCGGATCACGGAAGATTGATCACATGACCCTGCGGATCCTGAGTTGCTTCTCCGCAGTGGTCGATGCCAACGACATGACAGACTCCGCCGTTGCGAACGCGGCACGTGAACGCGAAATCGATATTGCTGTCGACTTGAAGGGCTATACCGCCAACGGAAGGCATGGAATATTCGCCGCGGGCTGCGCCCCGCTTCAGGTGAATTTTCTGGGTTATCCAGGCACGCTCGGGGCGTCCTGGATGGACTACATCAT
Organism: Gammaproteobacteria bacterium; assembly: GCA_044358205.1. Lineage (GTDB taxonomy): Bacteria > Pseudomonadota > Gammaproteobacteria > CAIKBL01. The sequence goes on from JBIKOF010000052.1 coordinate 1,057, forward strand.
CGCAGACGAGGTGGTGATCCCTCGGGGTGCGGAGGATGGATATTCAGAAAAAATAGTGCGCCTTCCGGGGAGTTATCAGGTGAACGACGCAGGTCGCCGGATTGCGGATACGCGTTTCACGCGTGCTGAAGTCGGCCTGCCAGAAACAGGCTTTGTGTTCTGTTGTTTCAACAACAACTACAAGATTACGCCGTGGGTTTTCGATCGCTGGATGCAGATCCTCCAGACCGTCGATGGCAGCGTGCTGTGGTTGCTGGAGGATAATTCCCATGCCGCGCGCAACCTGCGCCGAGAGGCTGAGGCCCGCGGTGTCGATTCTTCACGGTTGGTCTTCGCAAAGCGCATGAAGATCGATGAGCACCTGGCGCGGCACGCGCTCGCCGATTTGTTTCTGGACACCTTGCCGTGCAACGCGCACACCACGGCGAGCGACGCCCTGTGGGCCGGATTACCCGTGCTCACGTGCGCAGGCCGATCGTTTGCAGCGCGGGTGGCTGCAAGTTTGCTCACGGCAATCGATGTGCCGGAACTCATCACCCAGACGCTAGAGGACTACACGGTAGCCGCCATCCGCCTTGCCAACAACCCTTTGGAACTGGCTGAGCTCAGGTCAAAAATCGCACGTAACCGCGCGACATCCCCCTTATTCGACGGCAAGATTTTCGCGCGGCATCTGGAGCGTGCGTTCGCGCACATGTTTGAGCGGCATCAGGCCGGATTGGCTCCCGACAATTTTTCGGTTGAGCCGGATTTCGCCCGATAAAACGACACTTTCCAGCAATGCGCAGCGGATGCATCCGGAACCGCAACGGATAGAAGATCAGCCGGAACCCTCCGGGGGAGATAGCCATTCAGGAACGCCCTTCAGTTGCCAATCGGCACGACGGGCAACGCCTTGGATCATGCTGAGCACCCTGTGCAGCAGCAGACGATTGACCCCCAGATTGTGGACGGGGTGGTTATTCAGATGGAAGGCCAGAACCCAGATGTCCCCACCCACCGTGATGTCGATCTTTCGGACCAGCCGTTCAGGTAATGCCCGGGCTTGTGGTGGGAGCTGCACTTTGTTGCGTTCAAAGGCGGGCACGCCCTCTGGGCTGTCTGAGAGTGTTTCCTCGTGGTCGAACCGCACACGTTCGCTCACCGGGGGTTCGTGCGGCAGTCCCGTCGTTCCCACGGTGCGCTCCAGATACCCCGAGCCACCGATGAGAAACGTCTGGGCCATGCGTCGCGTGAACCAAATGAGGTCGGCGCTGCCGTGTTTCATCCAGATCCGGTCTTCAACCTGGTCGTAGCCAAACGTGATATCCATGCGCCATAAGATAGCGCGACCGCCATCTTTAGCGTCAGGGGTGCCGCGCCATTTTCATGGTGCGCGTCACGGAGACAGGTCTTGCCATCAATTCATCCATTAAGTCAGATGCCGCGCATATCCCCCAGTTTCTCTCTGTCAGTCGAGTGCTGTAGATCAGCTTCCAGGTTTCGCCCGGTGCGAAGAGCCCACTCGATCCGACCCCGGACTGGATCCCTGAATTGCGCGCTGCCGTTGGCGCAGGACACGCGTACCAGCGCGCGCAACTGGCCCGACGCATCGTGATGTTTCGTCTGCTGTTGCCGCTTGGGGGGCTGGGGCTACTCGTCGTGCTGCTCGCCCGCACGGACCTTACGATGCTCCTTGCCGAACTTGCCCGGGTTGGGGTGAGTGGCTTTCTTGCGGTGGTCATCATTCACGTCTGGAGCTTTTTACTTGACGTGGTGCTGTGGCAGCTCGCATTTGCCTCACCGGCTGCACGCCTCGCCAACTGGAAACATTTTTATCTTATCCGCCTCATCGGTGAGGCCTACAACAACGCCTTGCCGCTGGCTTCAGTGGGCGGAGAACCCATCAAGTCGCGGCTGCTGAAGGATTACCTCGGCATCGACTACACGGACTCTGGCGTTGCCTTCATGGTGGCAAAAACCGCCAATCTCATTGCGTTGGTTGTGTTCCTTGCGGTGGGCTTTGGCCTGCTGCTCATCGATCCACGATTCGATGCGCCGTGGCGGACGATGGCGGGGCTTGGTCTCGCATTCTTCACCGTGGCGATTGTCTTGTTGTGGGCGGTCCAGCAGGCGCGTCTCGCGCCGTTGATCCAGCGGCTGCTCGCACACCGCGCCGCTCACCCGCGTGCGGTCGCGCTGATCGACACTCTACAGCGCATGGATGCCCAGCTCGCCACCTGTTATCGCCGCACACCCCGACGTTTCCTGGCGATCGTGAGTCTCGCGTTCCTCACCTGGGTCGCCGGTATCTTCGAGATCTGGGTCATTCTTTACGCGGTGGACGCGCCCATCGGGCTGGGCGATGCCTGGGTCATCGAAGCCAGCGTGCAACTGGTACGCACCGCCGCGTTTTTCATTCCCTCCGGATTGGGCGTGGTGGACGGCAGCTTTGTGCTGGTGGTCGGCGTCATCAGTGGGAGTGGGACGCTGGGACTGCTGGTGGCCGTGGTCCGTCGGGCGCGCGATCTGCTGTGGATCGCGGCGGGTTTTCTGGGTGGGTTGCGATACGCCGGCGGACGCCGGCTCAGCGACGGGGCGCCACCGGGCCGCGAGTAAGTGTGGCGGCCGCATCGCGGCCAGTGGTGCGCAACGGGGCTTCGGCGCGATCGGCTTTCAGTTCGATGGTGTGTCCGTCGGGATCGAGCACGTAAACCGAAGTGCCAAACCCGGTCGCCCCATACAGTTCGATGGGTCCCCAGGTTACCGTCACGCCCTCGCTCTCGAGATACTGGATGAACGGCGTCACCGGGCCTTCGACTAACACGCACAGATGATCCACACCCCGTTCGGCCACAGGCGCCAAGGTGGCAACCTGCTTCAAATCGATGATGTGACGTCCGCAGCGAACCTGCCAGATCCCAAAATCCTCGATGATGCGTTCGAGCGACATGCCGAGCACGCGGGTGTAGAAGTCGACGCTGCGTTCGGCGTCGGTGACGCACAGTACGACGTGATCGAGTCCGTGGTAACGGGGCGGGCCCTGGGTCATCGGACTGGTCCTTGGCGGTGGGGGCCGCTATCGTGGGCCAGTGCCATCGCGTACGCAAATCAACTGTAAGCAGAGACTATGTCGGCCCAGCTACCTCCGCTCATCCTGCACGTGCTGCATGCCCTGCATATCGGCGGCATGGAAAACGGTCTCGTGAATCTGGTCAATCACCTGCCACCGGATCGGTTCCGTCACGCCATCGTCTGTGTGGAAGACTTCTCGCCGGCGTTTCGGGCGCGCATCGTGCGACCGGATATCGAAGTCATTGCCTTGAACCGCAGCCGTATCGGCGTGTGGGCGCTGCGGCGCGCGTTATACCGCTTGTTTCAGGCGCACCGGCCTGCACTGGTGCATACGCGAAATCTGTCGGGGCTCGATGCCGTGCTACCCGCCCGGCTGGCGGGCGTGCCCTGCGTGCACAGTGAGCATGGCTGGGATGTCGACAATCTCGACGGCCGTGCCTGGAAACCGCTGCTGTTGCGCAGACTGCATCGCCCGTTCATCCAGCAGTACATCGCGGTGTCGCGCGATCTGGCGCGTTTTCTGGAACAGACCGTCGGCGTGCCGCGCGCGCGGGTGCACTGTCTGCATAACGGAGTAGATGCCAGCCGTTTCCATCCGTCGACGCAACGGGAGCGGGCGTGTCTGCCGGAACAATTCCGAGACCCCGCGCGAGTGCTCTTCGGCACGGTGGGTCGTTTGCAGGACGTGAAGGATCAGGCCACGCTCATCCGGGCCTTCGCGGCCTTGCCGACGTCCGGGCGCGGGTCGCCGCCGGGGCTCGTGCTGGTGGGAGAGGGGCCCCTGGAGACGCGCCTCAAGGCCTTGGCCGGTGAGTTGGGCGTTGCCGAGCGCACAGTATTTCTGGGCCCCAGTGATGCCATCCCCGAGGTGATGCGGGCGCTGGACGTTTTCGTGCTGCCGTCTTTGAACGAGGGCATTTCGAACACCCTGCTGGAGGCCATGGCAAGCGGCCTGCCGGTGCTTGCCACACACGTCGGGGGGAATCGTGAATTATTCGAAGACGGGGTCGAGGGCCGATTTTTCGCACCCGGCGACGTCTCTGCGCTCACGCGTGCTTTCACCACCCTGCTCGATGATGTCGCCACGCGCACTCGCCTGGGGGCGGCGTCGCGGGCACGGGTGGAGGCTCACTTTAGCCTGCCGCGCATGATGGAAGGCTATGCCCGGGTTTATGACTTGGCGATTGGAGATTCGGGCTGAGCGCAGGCACAAAAAAACCCGCCGGGGCGGGTTTTTTGCGGTAAGGCTGAGCCTTACTTAATCTTGCCTTCGTTGTAGGCGACGTGCTTGCGCACCACCGGGTCGAACTTTTTGCGTTCGAGCTTTTCCGGATTGTTACGCTTGTTCTTGGTGGTCGTGTAGAAGTGGCCGGTTCCGGCGCTGGACACGAGCTTGATTTTTTCCTGCATGGCGGGACTCCCTTACACGCGTTCGCCGCGGGCGCGAATATCTTTGAGCACCTGATCGATGCCGACCTTGTCGATGATGCGCAGGCCGTGCGAACTGACGCGCAGGCTTACCCAGCGCTGTTCGCTTTCCACCCACAGCCGGCGGTAATGCAGGTTGGGCAGGTAGCGGCGGCGGGTCTTGTTGTTGGCATGCGACACATTATTGCCGCTGAGAGGGCCTTTGCCGGTGACTTGACAGACTCGGGACATGACAATTGCCTAGTTGGTTCTGGCAGGGCGCGAGAGTCTAACGGCTTTACCGCCCCTCTGCCAAGCACCACGCGCGTCCAGCGTTGTCAGCCTCAAAGCCAGCCCCGCTCCGCGAAGCTGGTCGCCGCGCCATCCCCCACCACCAGATGGTCGATCACGCGGATTTCCACCAGACCCAGCGCTTCGCTGAGACGGCGCGTAAGCGCGCGGTCGGCCTGGCTGGGCTCAGCCACCCCGGAAGGATGATTGTGGGCCAGGATGACCGCACCGGCGTTGAGGCCCAATGCCCGGCGCACCACTTCCCGGGGATGCACGGTGGCGCAGTCCAGAGTGCCCTGGAAAAGGATCTCGAAGGCAATGACCTGATGCCGCGCATCCAGGAACAGACAGCCAAACACCTCGCGGTCCAGCGACTTCAGTGCCGTGGACAGGTACTGCCGGGCAGCGCCCGGATCGGTCAGTGGGCCTGCGCGTTCCAAGGTGCTGCGCGCATGCCGCCGCCCGATTTCCAGCGCCGCCTGGAGCTGTGCGAAACGCGCCAGCCCGAGCCCGGGGAGTCGCCGAAACTCGACGGGCGGCAGGTCGATGAGTGCACGCAAGCTGCCGGCCGCTGCCAGCGCCGCGCGGGCCAGGCTCACGGCATCCTGTCCGGCGGCCCCCACCCCGTAGAGTGCTGCCAGCAACTCAGCATCCGACAACGCGGCCGGACCAGAACTGAACATCCTTTCCCGGGGCTGTTCGCCGCGGGGCCATTCCTTGATTCGCATCCGAGACATCCTTGTCCTTGAAGCGTTTGCACAAGCCTTGCAGTGTCTGGGTGATGCCGCATGGAGTAATATTCCGCCCGCCATGCCGGACCAACCACGCCTTGGGGCCACCAGTGAGCACGGGTTCATCCCTGAACGCGTGTGCCTGATTGTGACAGGCGGGATCGCCGCCTACAAAGCCCCGGAAATTGTCCGGCGCCTGCGTGAGCGCGGGGCTGAAGTCCGCGTGGTAATGACCGAGGCCGCCCAGGCTTTCGTGCAACCGCTCACCTTTCAGGCGGTCTCCGGCCACCCGGTGAGCACCTCTCTGCTGGACCCGGCAGCCGAGGCCGCGATGGGCCACATCGAACTTGCGCGCTGGGCCGAAACCGTGCTCGTGGCGCCCGCCACCGCCGACTTCATTGCCCGGCTCAGTGCGGGCCTTGCGGACGATCTTGCAAGCACCCTATGCCTCGCGACAGCCGCCCCCCTCGTACTGGTGCCGGCCATGAACCGCCTGATGTGGGCGGCGGCAGCTACCCGCCACAACTGTGAGGTGCTCGCGGCGCGCGGCGTCCGTTTCCTTGGGCCCGGAGAGGGCGCACAGGCCTGCGGCGAGACCGGCGCCGGCCGCATGCTCGAGCCGTCCGAAATCGTCGATGCCGTCTGCCCAACGGGTTCGAAGCCCCTCGCAGGCCTCCGCGTGCTCATCACCGCCGGCCCTACTCAGGAGGCCATCGACCCGGTACGGGTCATCACCAATCGCAGCTCCGGCAAGATGGGGTATGCGGTGGCGCGTGCCGCCCACGCGGCCGGGGCTGACGTTTGTCTGGTGAGTGGCCCCACGCGACTGGATTCTCCACTGGGTGTGCGTCGGGTGTCGGTGACGTCCGCCGCAGACATGCACGCCGCCGTAATGGCTGAAGTAGCGGCCTGCGACATTTTTATCGCCACCGCTGCAGTGGCCGACTACACCCTCGAAGCCGCTGAGCACAAGGTCAAAAAGCAAGGAAGCAACATGGTGCTGACGCTCGTTCCAACCCTCGATATCCTCGCCGCGGTTGCTGCGCGCGAGCCGCCGCCCTTCACGGTGGGCTTTGCGGCAGAGACCCGCGACCTGCTCAGCTATGCCCGCGACAAGCTGGAGCGCAAACGGCTCGACCTCGTGGCAGCGAACCTCGTCGGTGTGGCCGGCACGGGTTTCGATGCGGACGAGAATGAATTGCACGTGGTCTGGACGGACGGCGATCTCGCGCTTGGGCGCGCCAGCAAGGACGTACTGGCCAACCGGCTCATCGCCCTTGTGGGAGAGCGCTATCGTGGCCGCACCCAAAGAACTTCCTGAAGCACCCCTGCGGCGCTATCTGCCGCTGGGCTTGTTGCTGGTAGTCGTCATTGGGGCTGGCGCCTGGCTGTACGACTTTCTGCAGGCGCGAGCCGCAAGCCAACGTCTGGCCGCGCTGCAGGCGGAGGCCAATTCACTCGCCGCAAATCTGGCCGCTGCCGTGGCACCTGCGCTGGCCTTGGGCGATACCTTGGCGGCCCGCCCTGAGGTTGCGGCCGCGCTCGCGAACGGCGACCTCGACGCCGCTGCACGCACGCTGCGACCGTCAGATCCCGCCGTGCTCGCGCTGCGCCTCGTCCGTCGGGGCCAGATGAAGATCGAGCCGGACGCCAGCCCCCCGTTCACCTATGCCTCGCTCGAACTGCTGCTGAATGCCGAGCGGGGGGCGAAACCACCGGGTGCGGAGCTGATGTTTCCGGGCACGCCCGGCGAGCACTTCGCGGTGGCA
>JBIKOF010000053.1:0-8118 GCA_044358205.1 Gammaproteobacteria bacterium
CGCTCGGCCAGCCAGCGCGCGGCTTCGCTGGATGCGCCACGCGTAGACAGCACGTAGACCGATGCACCACTCACCCGGCGGTTGCGAAAGGCATCGGCGTGGATCGATACAAAAAGATCCGCCCGATGACGTCTGGCGCGCACCATGCGGTCCCGCAATTCGATGTAGTAATCCCCGTCGCGAACCAGCACGGCGCGAAAACCGGGTTCGGCGTTGATCTGTCTGGCCAACTCCCGCGCAAGCGCGAGCACCACATCTTTCTCGTAGGTCCCTCGCATACCAATCGCGCCGACATCCTCGCCGCCATGTCCGGCATCGACAGCGATGGTCCACGGTCTCACCGGTGCTTTCGTTTTCGCACCAGTCGTTTTGATGAGGGTGGGGGTCTGCGGCTTCGCCACAGATGAAGGGGACGCGGGGGAAACACGCTGCTCGATAGCAACAGGCACGCTGGCCGCCGTCGTCGCGACGCGCTCGACGGGACTCGCCACCAGCGGTGCGGGCTCCGGCAGCGGTGGATTCGATGGACTGGGCGCGCCCAAGGGGCTGCCGGGTTCGGGGTCTACCAGGTCGATGACCAAACGGTGGCCATAGGGCGCATGGGGCGGGAGCAAGGCCTTACGGACCGATACCGTGTGGCCCGTCTCGAAGACCAGCCGCAAATCCTTGCCCTGGTTGAAGCGGGCATGACGCAGGCTGCGCACTCGGGCATCCCCAGCTGGCATGCCCAAATCCCTGGCCGCTGTGCTGGCTTTGAGGTCGACCACCACCCGGTCCGGGTTGGCAACAGTGAAGACATCAAAATTGGTCGCGGCCGAGAGCTCCAGAACAACGCGTGATTGGTCCGGGGAGTGCCACACCCTGACCCCTTGGACCACGGCACTCTGCGCCGCCCATGGAATGAGGATGAGGAGAATTAAAGTCTTTTTAAACATCCGGTTAGGAAGATATCGACACAAAGGGATGGACTCTGAATCATCTTTCAGCGGATTCAGACCCAATCTTCATGTGTTTTGTGAGCTTGTGCAATATCTCCCTAATAAAGTTCAAGAAAATACTTTAGTTAAAGTCACTTCACAGATATCGCAAACGTTCGAAGCCCGCCCTTCCCCCCTAATCGGAATCGGGCGCCGGAGTGGCCATTGATTGCCACCGGGAATTGAGACGGGCGTCACGCATCAGCGCCGCCAGAATACGAGCCCCTGCATCAGTGCCGGCACTCAGCGCAACGCGTCGGGCCTCGGGGCTCAACACTTCCAGTTGCAGGCCCAGATCCGCGCGCGGTAACTCGCCGGCCCCGCGCTCCGGCCACTCCACCACGCAGACCGTATCGGGCGCCAGATAGTCCTCGAAGCCAAACCCTCCCACCTCGGCGGGCGACGCCAAGCGGTAGAGGTCGAAGTGGTGGACAGTCCAGTCCGGGAGTACGTAGCTCTCCACCAGCGTGAAGGTGGGGCTTTTGACCTTCCCGTGATGCCCGAGGGCACGGAGCAAGGCGCGCGTCAGGGCGGTCTTTCCAGCCGCAAGATCTCCCGACAGCGTAATGAGCAGGCCGGGCTTGAGGTGAGCCGCCAAGACTGTGGCAAACAATCCGGTGGCCGCCTCATCTTCCAGCTCCAGCGTTCCTGAATTCATGGCAGTCGCTTAGTTGACAAGCATGCGCAGCTGCTCGATGACCTCGCTCGCGAGCATTCCGCGTTCCCCGGCAGCCGCCGCCAGATCGCCAGCGGCTGCGTGCAAAGCAGGTCCTGCGACAGCGGCGTCATGGGGCGCCACGCCCTGGGCCACGAGGGCCGCGATGATTCCCGTGAGGATATCCCCCATGCCGCCAACCGCCATGCCCGGGTTTCCACCCGCAATGACGGCGCGCATCCGGGATGTTTCGACAACCGTGCCCGCGCCCTTCAACACAATATGTCCGCCATAGCGCGCGCGTAGCGCGCTGGCAGCGGCATAGCGATCGGCTTTGGCCAGATGGGCAGCCTCGGGGGATAGCAGACGTGCGGCCTCACCAGGGTGTGGCGTGAGGATGCGGTCCTCTCGGGCAAAGGGGTCACGCGCCAGAAGGTTCAACGCATCGGCATCCACGACCATGGGCAGTGGAGACGCGCAGACGCCAGACCAGAGGCGCGCACCCCAAGGTGACTGACCAAGCCCGGGCCCGATGGCGACCACCGAGGCGCGGGCGAGCAAGGGCGCCAGATCCGAAAAATTATCGATGCCGTGGGCCATGATTTCCGGGCGGGTGGCGCTGAGCGTCGCCGCCACCTCGGGCGCGGCGGCCACACTCACGAGGCCCGCGCCAGTCCGCAGTGCCGCCTCTGCTGCCAGACGCACGGCCCCGGCCATGCCCGGCGCGCCGCCCACCAGGAGCACATGGCCCGAGTCGCCTTTGTGTGCGTATCGCGGCCGCGGACGTCGCAGCGCAGCCCAGTCACGCCAGGCTGTCAGCCGCGCAAAGGGCGCGGCAGTCGAAGTCACATCTCCGACGCCAAGATTCGCTACGCGCAACGTACCGGTGTGCTCGCGTGCCGCGCCCGTGACGAGGCCGGGCTTGAGTGCGATGAAACAGACGGTTGCCTGCGCTTTAACCGCAAGCCCAAGCACATTCCCGGTGGTCGCATCCAGTCCCGAGGGGATGTCGAGACTGAGGCAGGGCGCGGACGCTGCGTTCATCGCTTCGATGGCATTCAGGGCTGGTCCCGCCACCGGTCGGTTCAACCCGATCCCGAACAGCGCATCGACGATGACGTCGGATGGATCGAGTCCGGAGAGTCCGGTTGCGACGGGGATCCCGGCAGCGTCGAGGCGTGCCCGGGTCAAACTGGCATCTCCCTGCATGGAGGGCTGCCCTATCTGGATGACCCTCACCTCACGCCCGTCATCTTGCGCCAGTCGGGCCAGCTCATAGCCGTCTCCCGCATTGTTGCCGATCCCACAGACCACCGTAATCCGGCGCGCGGAGGGCCATCGCTCACGCAGATAACGCCAGGCGGCGGCAGCGGCGCGCTCCATGAGGAGCAGACTCGGGAATCCGCCCCGGCGCGAAGCTTCATGCTCGATGCGCCGGATATCCTCGACGCTGAACAGCGCTTGTCCGCAGACGCTCATGCGCGGCCGGGCAGGCGCAGAAAATGCTCGCGGTAGTGGCGCAACTCAGCGATTGAATCACGGATGTCATCGAGCGCAAGGTGGCTGGAAGCCTTTGCGAATGCGGGGATTTCACGGGCCCAACGCCGTTGCAGTTCTTTCAGAGTGCTGACGTCGAGATTGCGGTAATGGAAGTGACGCGTGAGGGTTGGCATGTAAAGACTCAGGAAGCGTCGGTCCTGACAGATGCTGTTACCACACATGGGAGAAGCTCCTGCGGGCACCCAGCGGCCAAGGAAATCGAGCGTGGCGGCCTCGGCTTCGGCAAGTCGGATCCGGCTCGCGCGGATTCTGTCCACGAGACCGGACTGGCCGTGCTGCCGCGTGTTCCATTCGTCCATCATGGCGAGCACCACATCCGGGTGATGAATGGCAAACACCGGGCCCTCCACCGATTCTTCGAGCGCGGCATCGGTGACGATAGTGGCTATTTCGATGATGGTATCGCGTTCGGGATCGAGTCCCGTCATCTCCAGATCAATCCAGATGAGGTTGTCGGCAGAAAATTCCATGGGCAATGTCCCCTCTGGTCTCAGTAAGCACGACGACTTTGCAGCGCCAGTGCGAGCGTGGAGCTGTCGACGTATTCCAGTTCACCCCCCATTGGTACCCCGAAGGCGATGCGGGTGGCGGCTACGCCGGCTTGCCGAGCGATCTGCCCCAGGTAGTGGGCCGTGGCCTCCCCCTCCATGGTGGTGCTGGTGGCAAGAATGAGTTCCCGCACCTCACCTGTCGCAAGTCTCTCCTCCAACAGATCGAGCCGCAGGCTGGCTGGCGAAATGCCGTCGATGGGCGAGAGTCGCCCCATCAGCACAAAGTAATGCCCTTTGAAATCGTGCGCCTGTTCGATGGCAGCCACATCGAGCGGCGACTCCACCACGCACAACACCCCGGGGTCGCGCTGCGCAGATGCACAGATTCTGCATTCCTCTGTTTCACTGAAGGTCCTGCAGCGCGTGCAATGCCCCACGCGGCTCATTGCATCCTCCAGACTGCGCGCGAGGCGTCGGGCGCCTTCGCGGTTTCGCTCCAGCAGATGGAAAGCCGCACGGGTGGCAGACTTTGGACCGATCCCCGGCAGACACTGCAATGCCTTGATCAGATCCTGAAGAACCTCGGTGCTCATCCGTGGGCCACTTTCTCAGAAGGGGAGTTTGAAACCCGGCGGCAGGTTGAGGCCCTGCGCCATTCCCGACATGCGCTCCTGGCTCACTCGTTCGACTTTGCGAACAGCGTCGTTCACCGCAGCGGCGACCAGATCTTCCAGCAGTGCGGGGTCGTCTTTGAGCAGCTCCGGTGCAATTTTCACGGCGCGTACATCGTGGCGTCCGGTCATCGTAACCTTGACCAGCCCGGCGCCCGCTTCGCCCGCGACTTCGGTGGCGGCGATCTCGTCCTGCGCGCGCTTCATCTCTTCCTGCATGCGCTGCGCCTGTTTCATCAGGTTGCCGAATTGTTCTCTCATCTGCGTGCTTCCTCTGGCGTGCCCTGCGGCACGGGATTCATTCATCGGCGGGTCGGATTTCCTCGATCACAGCGCCAAAACGTTGCTGCAAGGCCTGCACCTGCGGATCGGCTTCTATGAGTCGGGTGGCAGCGGCCTGACGCGCGGTCTCGGCTTCGCTCAGCACCTGCGCCGGTGAGCGCGCAGTGCCCGCATTTGCGCGCACGAAACGGAGAGTCACGGGATGCCCCAGCGCGCGGACGAGGGCTTGCTCCAATCCCTTGACCTGTCGTTCACCACGCAAGTTCTCGGACTGAGGCGTCAGCCCCAGTTCGACGAGCTCACCCTCGACGCGCACCAATGCGCAATGGCGCGCAAATTCTCGCACCAGCCCCGTGGTCTCAAGTCGCCCCACCAGCGCTGCCCAGTCGAGTGGGGTCGCTGGCGCCGCATCACCGGCTGGCACTGTGGGGGAATGCGTTCGCGAGACAGGGGCCGGAGGTTCCACTGCGGGTGGCGGGGGAACGGGTTTGGCAGCAGAGGATGGCATTGCCGGCGCATCCATTCCAGGCGCTGGCGCGGGCCGCGGCCTTGCGGGTTCGACGTTATTGGCGGCCGAGGTCGAGGCTGCACCGGAGGATGCCGGCCGCACGCTTGCGATGGCCGATGGGCTCGCGCCGACCGTCTCTGGATGAAAGGCCAGCATGCGCAGCAAGGCCATTTCAAAGCCTACCTGCGGTTCCGGCGCCAAGGGCAGATCGCGTCTAGCGAGCAGGCCGAGCTGGTAGAAAAGCTGGCAATCCTCGGGCGAGACGCCCGCGGCAAGCGCGAGGACTTCAGGCGCTTCGTCGAGCACTGTGGCATCTGCGCCTAGCACCTGACACACCGCGATACGCCGGAGAATCGAGAGCATCTCGCCCAGGATCTGGGCGTGGTCTGGTGCAAACTCGGCCAGAGCGCGCGCGCGAGACAAAAGCTCCGCACCCCGCCCGTGGCATAACGCTTCTACCAGTGGCAGTACCTGCTCCGAAGCCACTGTGCCGAGCATTGCAGCAACCTCGTGCGGGTCCAGCGATGCATTCGTATAGGCAATGGCCTGATCGAGCAGGCTAAGTGAATCGCGCATGCTGCCGTCGGCCGCAGTGGCGATGAGCCTGAGCGTCTCTGCGGGCGCCGGGATCCCCTCTGCCTCGAGAATCCGCCGCAGCTGATCACCAATCTGGTCGGCCCCCAGGCGTTTCAGATTGAACTGAAGGCAGCGCGAAAGAATCGTGATCGGCAACTTCTTGGGATCGGTGGTGGCGAGCAGAAACTTGACGTGGGGAGGAGGTTCCTCGAGCGTTTTAAGCAGGGCATTGAACGAGTGCCCCGAAAACATGTGCACTTCGTCGATGAGGTAAACCTTGAAGCGTCCCCGTGCCGGTGCATAGGCCACGTTCTCCAGCAGGTCGCGCGTATCATCCACCTTGGTCCGGGAGGCGGCATCCACTTCGATGAGGTCGACGAAGCGCCCCTCGTCGACCTCACGGCAGGCACTGCACTGACCACAGGGCGTGCTGGTGATACCGGTCTCGCAATTGAGGGACTTGGCAAAGATACGTGCCAGTGAGGTCTTTCCGACCCCGCGGGTACCCGTGAAGAGATAGGCATGATGGAGGCGCTGCGTGGCAAGCGCATTCACCAGTGCGCGCAGCACATGGGACTGGCCCACCATCTGGCTGAAATCACGCGGGCGCCACTTGCGCGCCAGAACCTGATAGGTCATTACGATGCTGACCGGATTGTCTGCTGTGGCGAATGGGCGGCGGCCGTGCCAGCCACACCCCGGCGCCCACAGTCCCCGTTACCGCTGCTCCCTTCCGGGCCTGACGGGGTTCACGGGCTTGTGTCGCGAGGGGACCGACACGGCCACCATCGAAGGTGGGCACTCTAGCCGGAATCCGGGTCCGGGGCTACGTCGGCCGGGGTCGGGTGGCTATGGCGCCTTCGCGGCGGCATCCCGCTGCGTCGCGCGCAGGTTGTCCTGCAACTTGTGGGCGTATTCCTGCTCAAGATTCTCCAGCTGGACCTTGCGAATCCCCGTAAGAGGCTCGCTGCGGAATAGTCGCTGGAAGCTGCTCTCCCCGACGTGCTCGGCAAGGATGTCTTGCGACAGACGGTAAAGCTCCAGATTCTTGCGCTCAGCGTCCTCGAGTTCATGGCGGGTCGCGTCAAGATTCTGTTCCAGTGTATCGCGCGCCTGTTCCGTAGCCTTCAGGCTAGCCTGCGTGGTGGCGAGACTGGCCCGGGTCTCCCGCAGGCGGGTTTCCGTCTTGCCGAGCCGCGTCTCGAGGGCGCTGCCCTTGCGTTCACTCACCGCCAGTTGCCGAGTGGTGCCGGACAGGCTGCGCTCGGTTTTCGCCAACCCGTCCTTGAGTGCGGCCATCTCGACCTCGAGTGAAGCAAGCTGCTGGCGAGTTTTTGCCAACTCAGTTTCGGCGGTCACTTTCTGGGCGTTGACCTGCTTCAGCAAAGCCTGCGCTCGAGCCAGCGAGCGGCGCGCATTGTCGTCTGTGGCCTGTTGCGCCAAGGGACCCGTGAGCACACCGAGGCACAGCAGCCCCACGACCAGCCGCGGTCCCAGATGTCCGGAGCGCCCATGGGACATCGAATTAGAAGCGCGCATTGAGATCGAACTGCAAGGTATCGATGGAAAGCGGCGGGCCATCGATCTCCGATGATGAGAACCAGCGCCCGCGCACCCATACATGATCAGTCAAGCCATATAGCCCGGTAATTCGGAAGCCCTGTGCATCGGTACCGCCCAGGTGGAAGACCGAGTCCGTGAAGGCGTCGAGCACAGCGTCTCGCTGGAGATAGCGATAGTCGAATGCCAGCTGCCACGCCCCCTGGTGCGCCATCTGTGGCGCGCCATGGCTCATGACCAGCGGCCAACCCACAGCGAATCCTGCGAGCACGCCGAGCGTTCGATCCTGGATCGGGTAGAGATAGGTTTGCCCGCCCGTACGCTCGCGGATTTCGTCCTCATCGAAGCCAATGTTCTTGACCACATCGAGATTGAGAATGACGTGATGCGGAGCAAAGTGCGCCAAATCCAGCAGGACGTTGAAATCGAGCAGGCGATAATCTGCAGCAAGACCAAAAATCTGATCGTTCAGCCCGCCATCGAGATTGGGATCGTTGGCGATGTTGAACAGCAGGTTGCCCTTTTGCAGCCACAGGGGCTGGGTATCGTTGGTGACGGTGCTGCCCAGCGGATTACGTTTGCCCGAGATATGGATGTAATCGTAATACGCGGCACCCACGCGCAGGAGTGACTGGTTATCGAACTGCCAGTCAGCCCCCAACTGCCCGCCGGCGAGGTACTTATCCTGATCCACAAAGTCTGGCTGCTGGATCGGGAATAACCCGGCAGTGAAATAGGCCTTCCGATCACGCGCAGTCGCCCCGGGCAAGCCACCGCCGCCGAAATCGATACTGTGGCGAAATGTCGCCGCCAGACCGTCGAAGCCGAGATCCTCGTC
>JBIKOF010000054.1:0-8115 GCA_044358205.1 Gammaproteobacteria bacterium
TACCAAAACCTGCGCGAATGGCCATGTCTCGAAGTCCTCACGGGGCTGAAGTGGTAATCCTACGCCCATGACGCGCCGCGCGCAGCGACAGGGGCGCAAACCTCGCAGGGGCCTGCACCGGCGGCGTGCGCGACCGCAAAGGACGTCGCCGGGTCCGGTACGAGCCGGCTATCGGGTATAGTGCAACTTTCCCAAACGCATCTCAGCGCATCCCATGAACGCCTATACCCAGAAACCCTGGCTCGCGCGCTACAGCGCGGGTGTGCCGGCCGAAATCGTGCCCGAATTTCCCCATGCGCTGGCCATGTTCAGGGCCGCCGTGGCCCGCGAACCGGGCCGAACACTGATTCACTACTTCGACGAGTCGCTGAGCGCGCGTCAGGTCGACGAATTGAGCGATGCCTTTGCGAGTGCGCTACTCGACCGGGGCTTTACGCGCGGCGATCGCGTGGCGGTATACCTGCAGAATGTGCCCCAGTTCGTGATCGCGATGCTGGGCACCTGGAAAGCCGGCGGCGTGATGGTTTCCGTCAATCCCATGCTGCGTCACAAGGAAGTCCGGCTCATCCTCACCGACAGCGGTGCAAAGGTCCTTGTCACCCTGGAATCGCTCTACCACGAGGTCGCGCGCGAGGTCCTGGCAGACAGTGCCGTTGCGCACGTGTTTACGACTTCTGAACTGGAGTTCCTAGGCGCGACGCGGCCGGGCTTGTTGAAGGACTCGACGCGGCTAGCCTGTACCGAAGCAACCGATTTCATGACCTGCCTGCAGACTTTCCTTGGCAAGGCGCCGCCACCCGTCGATTTCTCGGGCGCAGATATTGCGCTGCTTACCTATACCTCTGGCACCACCGGGCCGCCGAAGGGCGCGATGAACACTCACGCCAACATCGTCTACAACAGCCAGACTTACCGGGCCTGGATGCAGTTGTCGAGCAAGGACGTCATTCTCGGCGTAGCGCCGTTGTTCCATATCACCGGTCTCATTGCGCAGATCACCACCTCATTCCTGCTGCCCTGCCCGCTCATCCTGTACTACCGCTTCGACCCGGCGACCACCGCAGAACTCGTCGAAAAACACGGCGCGACGTTCGTCGTCGCGTCGATCACCGTCTACATCGCCCTCATGAACAACGAGGATGCGAAGCGTCGGAACTTCTCGACTCTGACGAAGGTGTACAGCGGCGGCGCGCCTGTGGCCCCAGCAACAGTCGAAGCCTTCCGGCAACAGTTCGGCGCTTACATCCACAACATCTACGGCATGACCGAAACCACCAGCCCCACCCACGCCGTGCCGCTGGGGGCCGCCGCCCCGGTGGATCCCAACACCGGCGCATTGGCGGTGGGCGTGCCGGTGTGCGGGGCGGTCGTCCACATCGTGGACGACGACGGACATGTGCTGCCGGCCGGGGAAGTCGGCGAGCTGGTATCCGGTGGTCCGATGGTAGTGCCCGGCTACTGGCAGAAACCCGAAGAGACTGCGCAGAGTTTCGACGCTCGCGGAATCCACACCGGCGACGTGGGCTTCATGGATGAAGACGGCTGGTTCTACATCGTCGACCGCAAGAAGGACCTCATCATCGCTTCCGGGTACAAGGTCTGGCCGCGCGAGGTAGAGGACGTGCTTTACACGCATCCTGCCGTGCGGGAAGCCGCCGTGGTCGGCGTAACCGATCCCTATCGCGGGGAGTCAGTGAAGGCGTTCGTCAGCCTGAAGCCCGGCATGCAGGCCACGCCCGCTGAAATCATTACCTTCTGCAAGGGACTGATGGCAGCGTACAAGCGGCCACACGAGGTGGAGATCGTCGACGATCTGCCCAAGACCGCGAGCGGCAAGATTATGCGTCGGGAACTGCGCCGACCGGTCTGAAGACGGCCCGGCGCTGCGCCTTGTCCTCCCCCGCTTCGCCCTGGCGACTGCTGGGGCTTGCGCTCACGGCGCAGGTCACCGTGTCCATCGTGACCCAGGGTGTCCCCACGCTTGCGCCCTTTCTGCAAGCCGATCTGGGGCTCACCCGCGGACAGGTCGGCCTCTTCAATTCCGCGCTGATGGGCGGCTCATTCATTGCACTGTTCTTCGCAGGCGCGATGGTCGACTTGAAAGGAGAACGCCTGGCGCTGGGCGCGGGAAACCTCGTGGTGGGTGTCGCTTGCATGGCGATCCTCGCAACGCATGGTTTTCTTGCAGCCCTGGGCATGTTCTTCCTGGCCGGCATCGGTGCGTCGTTTGCGACGCCTGCGGGCAGCCGGACGGTGATGCGCTGGTTCCCGCCTCATCAACGTGGGGGCGCCATGGGGGTTAGACAGACCGGTATTCCCATTGGCGGCGCTTTGGCCGCGGCTGTGCTTCCGGCGATCGCGCTCGGCGCGGGCTGGCGCTGGGCGATCGCACTGAGTGGCCTCGCCAGTCTGCTGGCCGGCCTCCTCTGCCTACTGCGCTATCCCGCACCGTCATCAGAGGAAGGGCTGGCCGCGCGCGCGCTTCCGGCTCAGGGCTTTCGCACGCTTCTCACCCGGGACGTCGCCCTGCTCGGGCTTGCCGGCGCGTTCTTGCCGCTGGGGCAGTTCGCCCTCGTCACCTACCTTGCGCTCTACCTACTGGAAACGCAGGAAGTGCCCATCACGCATACGGCAGGATTGCTGGTCGCAGCCCAGATTGCGGGCGCGGCCGGGCGCGTGCTGTGGGGAGTGATCAGCGACCGGTTCATGCGTGGCCGTCGCAAGCCCGCCCTGATGATGGCGGGTGGATTGTCGGCGCTGGGCGCCCTGATTCTCGGCCTTCTGCCACCCAACACGCCGCTATGGGTCATCGCATCCGTGGTGACGACATGCGCCTTCAACGCCATCGGCTGGCATGGAACCTGGATTTCGCTTGTCGCCGAAATCGCCGGGCCCGAACGTCAGGGCCGTACCATCGGGGTGGCAATGACCGTCATGTATGCAGGCATCATCGCCCTGCCCCCCCTGTTTGGGTTCTACGTGGATCTCACCCACGCGTGGACGGGCGCCTGGGTGCTGCTTGCGTTGGGACTGCTGCTTGGAACCCTGCTCATAGTACCCGTGCGCGAGGCTGCCCCCGCGCACTAGCGCAACGGCTTCAGGCGGATTGGGCAGTTCCTTTGCCCGCAGCCTGATGGATGGCAGCCCGAATCCTGGGGTAAGTCCCGCAGCGACACAGATTGCCCGACATTGCCGCATCGATGTCGGCGTCGGTCGGGTTGGGGTTGGCGCGCAGCAGGGCCGTGGCCGCCATGACCTGCCCCGGCTGGCAGTAGCCACACTGCGCGACATCCAGGGCTATCCACGCCGCCTTCACACGTTCTGCCATTGCATCGGTGGCGCCTTCGATGGTGGTGATGGACTTGCCGGCGACCGCTTCCAGCGGCGTGGAACAGGAGCGCACGGGCTGACCATCTACATGGACCGTGCAGGCGCCGCAGAGTCCCTTGCCGCAGCCGAACTTGGTACCCACCAATCCCAGAACATCCCGCAGCGCCCACAGCAAGGGCATGTCAGCTGCCGCATCGACTTCGACTTCGCTTCCATTGAGGGTGAGGGTAGTCATGCTTGCGTCTCCTCGTTGAGCATAAAGGGAAGCGTTCGGACCCGACGACCGGTCAGAACAAAAAGGGCATTGGCGAGCGCGGGTGCCACGGGCGGTAATGCGGGTTCACCAATTCCTCCGGGTGGCTCGGTGCTCGCCATCACATGCGTCTCGATGCGCGGACATGCCGTGAACGGAAGCGCAGGATAGTCATGAAAATTGCCCTGAGCCACCCGACCGTCGTCAAAATCGATACGCCCATGGAGCGCAGCGGATAGGCCATAGACAACCGAACTGTCGACCTGCTGCGCGATGAGGTTGGGGTTGACGGCCAGACCGCAGTCTACCGCCGCCACCACGCGTTCGATCCGCACCTCACCGCCCACACGGCTGAGTTCCACCACCATCGCGACGCGCGTGCCAAAGGATTCGTGCAGGGCGATCCCCTGAGCCCGTTGACCACCAGCGGCCTGACCGGGCGACCAACCCGCCTCCTTGGCGACCCGTTCCAGCAGCGCGCGTTCACGAGGGTGGTCTGCCAGCAAAGCAAGCCGGAATGCCAGTGGGTCGGCACCCGACGCATGGGCGCACTCGTCGATGAAACTTTCCTTGAAAAACGCTTGATGCGAATGTCCCACCGAACGCCAGTACCCCACAGGCACTGGCAGGTCGACCGCGACATGGGCCACACGCACATTCGGAAACTCATAGGCTTGGTCGAACGCGCCCTCACTGGCCGTCTTGTCCGGCCCCATGCCTGGCATGCCCAGATTGCGCGCAAGGAAATTTGGGGTGATGTTCTGTCCGGCGCTGGTGTTGCGCCAAGCCACCAGTCTGCCTGCCCCGTCTAGACCCGCCTCGAAGCGCGCAACGCAGGCTGGCCGATAGAAGTCATGACGAATGTCGTCTTCCCGGCTCCAGATGAGCTTCACGGGTTTACCCTGAAACTCGCGCGCAATCCGGGCTGCCTGCGCCACCACGTCAACCTCTGCCCGACGGCCAAAACCGCCGCCCAGCATGGTCACCTCAACACTCACGGTCTCCGCATCAAGCTCCAGCGTCTCCGCCACCACTTTCCGCACTAACCCGGGGACCTGAGTGGGTGCCCATACGCGCGCGCCGTTTCCGTCGTAACAGACCGTGCAATTCATGGGTTCCATCGTCGCGTGGGCAAGCCACGGCGCTTCGTAGCGTGCATCAAGCCGGGTCTCGGCGGCCTCGAGCGCCGCAGTAACATCTCCCGCATTCCAGAAGGCGAAGCCGTCGTCCGCGACCAGCGCCTCCTCCATGGCTTTGAGTCCCGTGGCATTTGAAAAGCCGGCAAGCGGGCCATCCTCAAACACGATTTCGAGCGCATCCAGTGCCTTGCGTGCCTGCCAGTAGTGCGTGGCAACGACGGCCACCCCGCCGGTTCCACCGTGCTCAGGCTGCACGGTGACAACACCTGCAACGCCGGGCATCTGGCCGGCAGCCGCGTCGTCGACCCTCGCGACGGCTGCGCCGCGCGCCGGCGCAAAACGCAGCGCGGCGTGCAGCAGACCTTCAGGCCGAACATCGATTCCAAAGGTCGCGCTGCCGGCAACCTTGGCTGCCGAGTCGACGCGCGGCAGAGGTTTGCCGATTACGGTGAACTCGGCGGGTGTCTTCAACTGATAGCGCGTGGCCAGCACAGGCGCCTCACCCAAGAGGGCGACTGCTTCACCGAGTGACATGACAACAACGTCGCCCGCTCTGATCTGCCCATCGGAGACGCCAAGACTCGCGGGATCGAGCTTGCGTGCGCTCGCTGCCGCCTCCAAAAGCGTCGCCCGGGTGACGGCCGCCGCTGTGCGCAGCGGCAACCAGAGATCCCGCACGCTGGAGGATCCTCCAGTGATCATCAGCCCCAGTTCACGGCCGAATTCCCCCATGCTCCAGCGCATGCTGCGGGCTATCGCGCCTTCGTCGTCCGGCCGGAATGGCACGGACTCGGCCATCCCCGCGACGGCCCCGTAAAGGCGATCGATGGGTGCATTCTCCATGCGCACATTGGCCCACCCGCAATCCAACTCGTCCGCGACCAGCATCATGAGGCCGGTGTGAACCCCTTGCCCCATTTCCGAGCGCGGCATCATGACCGTGACAAGGCCAGCGGTTGAAATCTTGATCCAGCCGTTTAGCGCGACTTCCCCATCGGCGAGCGTCAGGTCCGCCGCATCCAGCTGTTGCCGTTCACGATCGGTACACCCCACCAGAAAGCCACCGGTGGCGAGGCCGGCAACGAGCAGAAAACGGCGTCTATCGAGGCGCATACGAACTCCCTTTGAACTGGCGCGAGTGCGCCGAGGATGCTCTTGGCTTGAGCGTTTGGCGAACCAGCGGTCCGCGAGGTGTCATCTTCGCAGGGGATGCGCGCGGGCGCCATGCAAAACGCGCCAATGAATGCCGTTGCAGGCACCGGGCAGGGTGTCGGGCAAGAGTCGCCACGGCGGCGGCCGACCGCCGCGCGCGAGAAACCCTTCAGGACGCGTGCGGGGCCAAGGCTTCCAAGGTGTTCCAATCCCAAAGCAATCCACCTGCGCGGTCGGGTCGATAATCATCCTCCGGATGAATCGGATAGAGGCTCACATGACTTGCACCCGCCGCCCGAAACCGCGCCAGGACGCTGCGCAGTTCGGTCGCCGACCCGCTGGGTGCGATGGCATCGATGAGACGATCACTCCCTCCGTTTGCAAAATCCGCTGCATCAAAGCCTGCTGCACTCCACGCCCGGTGATACGCCGGCAGCTGCAAATAAAATCCAAGCGCCTGCCGGGCAATGTTCCGCGCTCGGGCACGGTCCTCGTGCAGTACCGTGCGGACCACCACATGCAGCTCCCGCTGGGGACCGAGCAGCGCGCGTGCCAAGCGTACGGAAGCCTCGGTCTGCAGGTAGAGGAAAAGGCCATCGGCCTCTGTCGCCGCGAGCGCCATAAGCTTCGGGCCGTGGCCTGCAATGACTATCGGCGCGGGAGGATTGGCCTGAGGGCCATCGACCTTTACGGCCTGAATTGCTTTCAGATAGCGGCGCATCGTCGGCGCAGGCGGGCCAAATACGTGACCGCGGGGCTCGACGAGCACGGGGTGCGAGACGCCGAGGCCGACAATGAAACGCCCTTCCGACATTTCCTGTAGCGTGTTTCGTGCCTGTGCCACGCAGTGGGCATCGCGCGCGTATACGTTAAGAATCCCGGGGCCGACGCGCAGTCGGGAAGTCTTGCCAAGCAGCAGCCCGCAGGTTCCCACGGGCTCCCGCCCAAAGACTTCTGGAATCCACAGGATGTCGTACCCAAGTTCTTCCAGACGCTGCGCATTGCGGACTAGCGTGCGGCCATCCACACCGTCGGTGAACTGGAGCAGGCTCAATCGTTCGGTCATCGGAATCTCCTCGGCGATATACAGGTGTACGGTACCACAGCACCTGAATCCGACACGCAGGGCACTGGCATAAGCCGGCGTGCAGTGAGATGCCCAGAGCGCGCATCTGCTAGCCCGCGGAGGGCGCTCACTGTACGGCCGCTCCAACGCACAGCACGTGCATGAGACCGCGAGGCGGTCGCCCCTCCGCGCTTCACGCTGCGCGAGGCGCGCTCCGGAGCATCCCACCCCGCGTCCCTGAGTGCTAAAGGGATAAGCGGACGTGCAGTGAGATGCCCAGAGCGGGCATCTGCTAGCCCGCGGAGGGCGCTCACTGCGCGGCCGCAACGATTCCGGACAAAGCACTAGCGGGCGTGCAGTGAGATGCCCGGAGCGGGCATCTGCTAGCCCGCGGAGGGCGCTCACTGTGCGGCCGCCACGATCCCACGCAAGGCATCACGCGTTGGAGCCGCGCGTCGCGCGATCACAGTCGATCGAGCGGCAGCTCAGTGCGGTCGATCACCTTGCGCAGAATGAAGCTGGAGTGAACCCCCGTCACCCCCGCGATCCGCGTGAGCCGACCGAGCAGGAACTCCTCGTAGTAGGTCATGTCCGGGAGTACCGCCTTCAGCAGATAGTCAGCCGCCTGTCCCGTGACGATGCTGCACTCGATCACCTCGGGAAACTGGCGCACCTGGCGCTCGAAATTGTCGAAGCGCTCCGGGGTATGTCGGTCCATGCTGATGCTGATCATGGCCGTGATGTTCAGCCCGAGCCGTGCCTGATTGAGCAGCGTGACATGGCGGTCGATGAGTCCCGACTCCTCGAGCCGTTTCACCCGCCGCGCGCAAGGGGTGGGCGAGAGCCCAACCGCGTCGGCAAGCTCCAGATTGGTGATACGCCCGTTTGACTGCATGAGGGCCAGGATACGTTTGTCGATGCGATCGAGTTTGGGCGGAAGCGCGCGGGAATTGGCCATGAAATCTCTCTCTTCCCGTTGAATTGGGTTTAATTCTCTAAAATTAACTCCATTATTGGAGTTTTAAAACAGAATAGAGGCCATGCATACCTAAATTTGCATCTTTTCCCTCAACCACCGCCCCTACAATGCTCACCATCGATGCCCCAGCTATCGCAGGCATCTCCACTTTTTCGAGGAGCCCTCCATGAACCGCTACGACTCGCGCCGCTACCGT
>JBIKOF010000055.1:0-8089 GCA_044358205.1 Gammaproteobacteria bacterium
CACCACGTGGCGACCCGCAACCCAGACTTCCCGCACATTGTCGCGTTGCGCGGCGTAGACGATCTGCGCCACCGGGTCGTACACCGGCGCAAGGCGCGGATCGCGGAAATCGATCGCAATCAGATCGGCTTGTTTGCCTGGCACCAGAGATCCGATGAGGCTGTCCAGCCCCAGCGCGCGCGCGCCGTCCAGGGTGGCCATGCGCAAGGCTTCGGCGGCTGGCAGGGCTTCTGCGTTTCCAGTGCTGCCTTTCGCAAGCAGGGCGGCCGTGCGCATCTCGCCCAGCATGTCGAGATCGTTGTTGCTGGCGCAGCCGTCGGTGCCAACTCCACAATTCACACCGGCAGCCTTCAGCGCTGCGAGCGGCGCGATGCCGCTGGCAAGTTTCAGGTTCGATTCCGGGCAGTGCGCCACGCTCACGCCGTGCCTGGCCACCAATGCGATTTCATCCGTGGTGAGCTGTGTCATGTGGACGGCCAGTAGCCGCGGGGTCAGTAAGCCCAGCGCTTGCAGGCGAGCCAGCGGTCGCTGGCCATACGACTGCACCGAGTCATTGACCTCCTGCGCGGTCTCGTGGACGTGCATGTGGATGGGGACGTCGAGCTCTTCCGCCAGCGTTGCGACTTCGGACAGCGCTGCGTCATCCACGGTGTAAGGGGCATGCGGGGCGAAGGCAGTGTGGATGAACGGATGTTCGCGGTAGCGGTCGTGGACGGCCTGTCCTTTGCGCAGATAGTCCCGTGTGTCCGTGGCCCAGGCGGTGGGGAATCCGATGACGATCATGCCGACCACGGCACGAATGCCCAGCGTTGTGGCTGCGGCAGCGGCCTCGTCGGGGAACATATACATATCATTGAAGCAGGTCGTGCCTCCGCGGAGCATTTCATAGGCCGCGAGCCGCGTGCCATCGCGGACAAATTCGGACGACAACCAACGGCCTTCAGCTGGCCATATGTGTTCCTGTAGCCAGCGCATCAGTGGCAGGTCGTCGGCCATACCCCGGAAGAGGCTCATGGCGGCATGTGTATGGACGTTGACGAAGCCCGGCAGCAGGGCATGTCCAGCCAGATCGAGCTCACTGCGCGCCCGCAGGCGGGACTGCCAGTCTGCCGTCGGCAGAATGGCGGCGATGCGGTCGCCCTGGATGGCGAGGCTGTGGTTGGTCAGCACGGGATGCCCGGGTTCGACCGGAATGATCCAGCGGGCATGGATGATCTGGTCGACTTCAATCACGACTATCGGTCCTCCGGAGGAAGGCCTTACGGTACCATAGGCTTTCCACCCGACTGGTGATTTCCATGACCGCGACTCCGCTCGCGCCCGTCCGCTGGGACGGCCATTCCCTCGTCCTGCTCGATCAGCGAAAACTGCCTGGCGTCGAGTCCTATCTCGCGTTCGATACCTGGCAGGGTGTGGCAGAAGCTATTCGGACCATGGTGGTGCGGGGTGCGCCGGCCATCGGCATTGCAGGTGCCTGGGGCGTGGTGCTCGCAGCCCGCGAAGCCTGGCGGGAAGGCGGGCAAGAATGGCGGCAACGACTCGAAGGTCCCCTGCACCAGCTGCGTGAAGCACGCCCAACCGCAGTCAATCTAGCTTGGGCGGTGGACAGGATGTGTGCCGCGATGGTCGGGCTCGCCGGGGACCCCGAGCTTGCGCTGACGGCAGAAGCCACGCGCATCTTCGATGAAGATCTCGCGGCCAATCTGCACATGGGGGCGTTGGGTGCCGACTTCCTTGCAGCCGACAGCGTAGTCATCACGCATTGCAACGCAGGCGCGCTGGCAACGGCAGGCTACGGCACTGCGCTGGGTGTCATCCGCAGTGCCCATGCCGCCGGCCGACTTCGCGAGGTCTTTGCCACGGAAACCCGACCCTGGTTGCAGGGTGCGCGCTTGACCGCGTGGGAGCTGTCGCGCGATGGGATCCCCGTCCGGCTCATTACAGATGGCAGTGCCGCCCACCACATGCGCACCCTTCGGGTCGACTGGGTCATCGTGGGGGCCGACCGGGTGGCAGCCAATGGCGATGTGGCCAACAAAATCGGCACCTACGGGCTTGCGGTCGCGGCCCGACATCACGGGGCGCGGGTGATGGTGGTGGCGCCCGCGTCGACGGTGGATCTGGCCACGGAATCCGGCGACGCGATCCCCATCGAGGAACGGGCGGGGGAGGAGGTCCTCGAAGTGGCGGGGCAGCGTTTCGCGGCCCCCGGGATCAGTGCGCTCAATCCGGTGTTCGACGTGACGCCTGCCGCGTTGGTCGATGTGCTGGTCACCGAACGCGGCGTTCTGGAACGCCCCGAACGGGCAGGACTCGCGAGGCTGATGGCCGCCCCCTGAGGCCACGCTGGACGGGTGCCGAGGCCCGCCCTGCCGTGCTACACTCCGGTGTCCCTCGCGGGACCTGCTTTTGCTGGAATTCCAAGAATTTACCACTCCTTAAACGAAGCATCCCCACGGCACCCAGATGGTCGATTTTGCGCGTCAGCTGATCCCGGTCAACATCGAGGACGAGATGCGTCACTCCTACATGGAGTACGCGATGAGCGTCATCGTGGGGCGGGCCCTTCCCGATGTCCGCGATGGGCTGAAGCCCGTGCACCGACGCGTGCTGTTCGCCATGCACGAGTCCAACAACGTATGGAATCGCCCATACGTTAAATGCGCCCGCATCGTGGGCGAGGTGATGGGTAAGTATCACCCGCATGGGGACAACGCGATTTACGACACCCTGGTGCGCATGGCCCAGGATTTCTCCCTGCGCTACACCCTCATCGATGGTCAGGGCAACTTTGGTTCGGTCGACGGCGACGCGCCCGCGGCGATGCGCTACACCGAATGCCGGCTCGACCGGATTGCCGCCCAGATGCTGGAGGACATCGACCGGGAAACCGTCGATTTCGTCCCCAACTACGATGGCAAGGAACGCGAACCCACGGTTCTGCCAGCGCGTATACCGAATCTTCTCGTCAACGGCTCGAGCGGCATCGCGGTCGGCATGGCCACCAACATCCCGCCGCACAATCTTGGCGAAATCATCAGCGCTTGCCTCGCGCTCATCGCCAACCCGCTGCTGACGATTGAGGAACTGATGCAAATCGTGCCGGGCCCGGATTTTCCGACCGCCGGCATCATCAACGGCGCGGCCGGTATCCGCGAGGCTTACCGCACTGGGCGTGGTCGGATCTACGTCCGGGCGCGGGCGGAAATCGAGGACGATGAGGGCGATACGCCGCGCATCGTGGTTACCGAGTTACCTTATCAGGTCAACAAGGCGCGGCTGATGGAAAAAATCGCCGAGCTGGTCAAGGAGAAGCGACTCACCGGTATCCGCGAACTGCGCGACGAGTCGGACAAACACGGCATGCGCGTGGTGATGGAGCTGAAGCGCGGTGAGGTGCCCGAGGTATTGCTGAACAACCTCTACTCGCAGACCCAGATGCAGACGGTATTCGGCATCAACACCGTGGCGCTGGTGGACGGACAGCCGCGGACGCTCGATCTGAAGTCCCTGCTGGAATGCTTCCTCAGCCACCGTCGGGAAGTGGTTACGCGTCGCACCCTCTTCGAACTGCGCAAGGCGCGCGATCGCGCTCATATCCTCGAAGGGCTTGCGGTAGCGCTGGCCAACATCGACGAGGTTATCGCGCTCATCAAGGCCGCGCCGGGACCAAACGAAGCGCGTGCCGCGCTGACCGCGCGCCTGTGGGCACCCGGGGTGGTGCAGGAAATGCTTGCGCGCGCCGGGTCCGAGGTGTCGCGACCGGAGGATCTGCCAGTCGAATGCGGATTGCATGCCGAAGGGTATCGCTTGTCCGAACGCCAGGCGCGGGAAATTCTCGACATGCGTCTGCAGCGCCTGACCGCGCTGGAACAGGACAAGATTCTCGACGAATACCGCGAAATTCTCGTCCGCATAGACGACCTGCTCGACATCCTCGCCCGTCCGGAGCGCCTGCTACAGGTCATTCACGACGAATTGGTGGAAATCCGCGACAACTTTGCTGATGAGCGCCGTACGCGCATCGAATCCACCCATGAGGATCTCGCCGACGAGGACCTCATCACGCCCGAAGATGTTGTGGTTACGCTGTCCCACAAGGGTTACGCGAAATCGCAGCCGGTGGCGACTTACCGCTCGCAGCGGCGTGGGGGCAAGGGCAAGACCGCAACCGTGGTGAAGGACGAGGATTTCGTAGACAAGCTCTTTGTGGCGAACACCCACGACACGCTGCTGTGCTTCTCCAACCACGGCAAGGTGTACTGGATCAGGGTGTTCAACCTGCCACAGGCTGGGCGCACCGCACGAGGCAAACCCCTGGTCAATCTGCTACCGCTGGCCGATGGCGAGCGCATCACGGCGCTGCTGCCGGTGAAAGCTTTCGACCCGGAGCTATTCGTGTTGATGGCTACCCGCCGCGGCACAGTCAAGAAAACGTCTCTGGCGGAATTTTCGAGGCAGCGCACCAGCGGCATCATTGCCGTGGATCTCGATGTCGATGACAGTCTCGTTGGGGTCGTGCTCACCGATGGCCGCCGCGATGTGATGCTTTTCAGCTCCGACGGCAAGGCGATTCGGTTTGCTGAAGACGAAGTGCGGCCGATGGGACGCAACGCCCACGGGGTTCGAGGTGTCCGTCTCGCCGAGGGTCAGGACGTCATCGCCCTCATTCCGGTGGACGAAACACGGACCATCCTGCTCGCGACCGAGAACGGTTACGGCAAGCAGACGCGTGTCGATGAATTCCCGGTCCACGGGCGCGGCGGCCAAGGGGTCATCGCCATCCAGACTTCGGTCCGCAACGGTCGGGTCATTGGCGCAGCCACCGTGTCGGCCGAGCAGGAAATCATGCTCGTGAGCGACCACGGAACGCTGGTTCGCACGCCAGTCGAGGGCGTGTCTCTGCTCGGCCGCAACACCCAGGGTGTCCGGCTCATCACGCTGGGCGACGGCGAGAAATTGATGGGCATGGAACCCATTGCAGATTCCGCCATGGGCGCAGCATCGGGCGAAGGCGATGAACTGCCGGGGGACGCCGACGAGTCCGGCGGATCGGGGGGTGACGAGGGGGCTGCCGATGCGTGAGGAAGAGGCCCTGCGCGAGACGCGCGCCCGCATCGACGCGATCGATCGGGAACTGCTGAAACTCATCAACGAGCGCGCCACTTGCGCGGTTGAGATCGGGCGCCTCAAGCGCGTGGCAGGGGCCGTCACCATGCTCTACCGGCCTGAACGCGAGGCTGAAGTTCTGCGGCGCATCCGCGACACCAATCCGGGCCCCTTGCACGATGACGACGCGGTGCGCATCGTGCGCGAAATCATGTCCGCTTGCCTCTCGCTGGAAGAACCGCTGCGCGTCGCCTACCTTGGGCCCGAGGGCACCTATACGCATGCAGCTGCGATGAAGCACTTTGGCGGTGCTGCCCGATTCGAGCCCGTCCCGGGTATCGACGATATCGTGCACGCGGTCGAGACCGGACAGACCCATTTCGGGATTCTGCCCATCGAGAACTCCCTCGAGGGGCCGGTCAATCAATCCCACGACGCTATCCAGGCCTCCTCGCTCACCCTGTGCGGTGAGGTGGTGTTGTCGGTGCATCATCAGCTTTTGAGCAAAGCGACCGATCTCGCGTCCATTCGCAGCGTTCACGCGCATGCGCAGGCACTCGCGCAGTGCCGCCACTGGCTGGACACTCACTGCCCCCACGCAGAGCGGATCTCGATGAGCAGCAATGCCGAGGCCGCTCGATATGTACTCGAGCGCGGCGATGCCGCCGCGATTGCGGGCACCATCGCCGCCGAACGCTACGGATTGCCAGCCCTTGCCGCCAATATCGAGGATCAGGCCGACAACACGACCCGATTTCTGGTGCTGGGCAAGGAAGCGGTGGGGCCGACGGGAGACGATGTCACCAGCCTCGTCTTTGGCACGCCCAACAAGGCCGGTGCGCTGTGTGAAGTGCTGCAGGCGTTTGCCCGCGCCGGAATCAGTATGAGCCGCATCCAGTCCCGACCGCTCCGACGGGGCACCTGGGAATACCTCTTCTTCGTCGATATTGGCGGCCATCAGACCGACCCCGCGGTGAGCGCAGCACTTGCCGAGCTCGGACAACACACCTCCGTGTGCCGCGTGCTCGGGTCCTATCCCCGCGCCGTTCTCTGATGCGTATCGAGCGGCTCGCCATTATCGGCGTCGGGCTGATCGGCGGCTCACTGGCCGCGGCCTTGCGCCGGCAAGATCTCGTCGGGGAAGTGATCGGCTGCGGACGCGATGAAGCCAACCTCATCAAGGGCGTCGAACTGGGGGTTCTCGATCGGTATACCTTCGATCCCGCGGTCGCCGCGCGCCATGCCGATATGGTGGTCGTTGCCGTCACCTTGGGGGGGACGGACGCCATCCTCGAGAAGATCTCGCCCGTGCTCGGCCCAGAGGCCGTGGTAACCGATGTCGGCAGCACCAAGGGGGAACTCGTGGCGCGCGCGCGCGCCAGCCTGGGTGCGCAATTTCCGCGCTTCGTGCCGGGCCATCCCATCGCGGGGGGTGAGCGCAGCGGCGTCGCCGCTGCGCGGGCCGAGCTCTACCAGAACCATCGCGTAATCCTGACACCGGTGCCGGAGACCGCACCTGATGCGCTGGCGCGGGTGCGCGCCATGTGGGAGGCGACGGGCGCGCAAGTCGCCAGCATGGATCCCGCCCACCATGACGAGGTACTCGCGGCCACCAGCCACCTGCCACACATGCTGGCCTATACCTTGGTCGACTGCCTGGCCGGGCTTGGCGAGGGCGGCGGCGCCATCTTCGATTACGCTGCGGGTGGTTTTCGCGACTTTACGCGCATCGCTTCCAGCAACCCGGAAATGTGGCGCGACATCGCGCTGGAGAACGGGCCTGCCATCGAGGCCCTCTGTGCTCGCTTCGAGGCGACCTTCGGCGGTCTGCGTGAGGCTATCCGCACCCACGACGGCGCAGCCCTTGAGCGTCTTTTCGCGCATGCAAAGGAAGCTCGCGACGCCTGGCTGGAACGGCGGGCGCGAGAAGCCGAGGCCACCTCCCGATGACCGACGATGTCCTGATCGTTCAGCCGGGTGGACATCTTGCGGGCGCGCTCACGGTGCCCGGCGACAAATCGATTTCCCATCGCTCGGTCATGTTCGGGGCGCTGGCCGATGGCATCACCGAGGTGCGGGACTGCCTCATGGGGGAAGACGTCAGGGCCACCATGGGTGCCTTCCGAGCCATGGGTGTGCGCATCGAGGAACTTGAAAACGGACGTCTGCTGCGCGTCCATGGCGTGGGCCGCGAGGGTCTGCAGGCGCCAGACTCGCCGCTCGATTGCGGCAACTCCGGGACCTCCATGCGGCTTCTGTGCGGCATCGTCGCCGGCGCGGGGCTGGCCGCCACCCTCACCGGAGACCACTCCCTGTGCCGCCGTCCCATGCGTCGGGTCACCGAGCCGCTAGGACTCATGGGGGCCGCCATCGAAACGGCCGCCAATGGAACCCCGCCCCTCAATATCCTGTCCGATCGACCTCTGCACGGCATTTCCTACGCGATGCCCGTCGCCAGTGCCCAGGTGAAGTCGGCACTGCTGCTGGCAGGCCTTTATGCCGAAGGCCGAACCACCGTGACCGAACCGGCCGTCACGCGCGATCACACCGAGCGGATGCTGCGAGGATTCGGGGTAAGCGTTCAGGTCGAGGGTCCGAGAATTTCCCTGGTCGGGGGCCAGCGACTGCGCGCGACCGCGATCACGGTGCCGGCAGATATTTCCTCCGCCACCTTCTTCCTGGTGGGCGCCGCCATCGCCAGCCGTGAACCGCTGACGGTCCGCGCCGTGGGCGTCAACCCAAGTCGCACGGGTGTCATCTCGATCCTGCGTCTGATGGGTGCTGACCTCCGGCTTGAAAACCCGCGTGACGTCGGCGGCGAGCCAGTCGCCGACCTCACGGTATACCCGGCAACGCTACGCGGTGCAGAAATCCCGCCCGAACTGGTGCCGCTCGCCATCGATGAATTCCCGGCGCTGTTCGTGGCGGCCGCCTGTGCCGAGGGCCGTACGGTGGTGACCGGTGCGGAAGAACTCCGGCA